>DATEBN010000105.1:0-3106 GCA_035287785.1 Candidatus Babeliales bacterium | reverse complement strand
AAACTTGTGTCCCAAAGGCTGTAAGTTGTTCCGCAAATGATAATTCTGGTACCGGCGCAGATAGAAGTTGCTGTTCTGGACAATGTGCTGACTGGTTTTGCCAATAAATAAATTTAAGTAGGTAAAACAAACATTAGAGCCTGGGAAACAGCAGTTTCCTGGGCTCTTTAACTACTTTTCTTCGAACCGACTGAAGCTTTAATTAGCCGGTTAAAATTTGGTTTAGTTGTATAAATAAATTGCGCCAGAAAATTTTAGCACTGCCGCGCACTGGTGGTTGTAATAGTTGTTGATTCAGAAAATCTACGAGTTGCGCGAGCTGTGTGGGGTTGTTTTGTGTTGGTGTAAGATTATTTTGGTTATACAAACTTTGTTTATACAGCTGCGACCAATATAAAATAATTTGATCTAACAGCGCAATCTGCGCCAAATCACTTAAATTTAATTTAGTAATCAGTTGCAAAAAATAGTCTTGCTTGCAAACTTTTTGCTGCGTTAAAATTTCATATAACTCTTGTTCAGTGCTGTTTTGGAGCTCTGGTTGTTTGATATCTGCAGTAGCGTTTGAATAACTAATATTACATCGTGATCTAATTGTGGGTAACACTTGATAGTAACGTTGGGCAAGCAAAATAAAATGGTACCCCGCTGGTGGTTCTTCCAGCGATTTTAATAATAAATTGGCGCAGACGGCGCTGAGCTGATCAACTTGTGGTAAAACAAAGAAGAACTTTTGATTAGTGTCTAAGCTGTAAACTATTTGCTCTAAAATCGGCTTAATAGTGTCAACAGTGTAGCCTGATTCGGGATTAATAAACAAAATTTGCGCATGCTGCTGAGCGTTAATTTGCTGACACGCAACACAGTTACAGTTAAGATCTAGTGCTGTTTGTGCGAAGTTTTGTTGTGAAGCAAGTAGGTCACCAGGGGATGTTGCTAGATTTAAATTTTTACAAAAATTTGTGCGTAAATATAGATTTACTTGTTGCGTTAAAATTTGCGGGGCGCCTAGCCAGAGCTGTGCGTTAGTATTATGATGCATGAATTTCCCGATACGTTCGTGGTGCCTGCCCGCCATAGCATTTATGCGACGGCTGGGAGTAGCCTGTTAGGGCATATCGAACCATAATTAATTTTTAACCAGCTCAAGAATTTTAGTAGCTGCCTGCTGGGCCAGATCAGCACTAGTTAGTGTACCATCCAGTATTAACACATCAGTGCGACTAGTAAAAATTTGATCAAAACCTTGGGCGATACGAGTCATAAAATCAGCTTGTTCTTTTTCAAAACTACTTAATTCTGTCTTTAAAGCTTGCGCGCGTTGCGCCAGTCTAGTATACGCTGTCGCTGGATCTAGCCGTAAATATAACACTAAATCTGGTTTAAGATTATGCATGGCCCACTGGTTTACAAATTTAATTTTATCTAGCTCTAAGCCGCGTCCATAGCCTTGATAAACTAATGAAGAATCGGCCATACGATCAGAAATTACCAGTTGATTTAATTTCAATTGTGGGATAATCACAGTTTCAAAATGCTGGGCCCGATCAGCGGCAAATAAGAAATATTCCGCTTTGGCACAAGCTGGCACGGCCCGTGCTTGTAAAATTTGGCGTAATTTTTGTCCCAATGGTGTACCACCCGGTTCACAAGTTAATATTACTGGTAGATTTTGTGCTTGCAGTAAATTAACTAAAATATTTAAAAGTGAGCTTTTGCCAGCGCCGTCGATCCCTTCGACCGCTATTAAAAAACCGCGATTTAATTTAAAGTTAGCTAAATTATGATTGTGTGACATGTGCTAGTTACCAAAATTAATTACCAAAAAATTAACTACTAAAAAATGGGTGTCAAGATCTTGCCGGCTAAAAATATTAATCGCATTCGTGTTTTGCATATCACTTCTAGCTTAAAAGTTGGTGGTGCTGAGACAGTGCTAATTAGTTTACTACGAGCGTTGCAAAACAGCAAAAGCGACTCGCCAGAACTTATTTTCGAAAATACGGTCTTATATTTTCATGCGGGACCAAAGCTATTAGAGCTAGCAGAATTGGGGATTACAGCGCAGCAGGTACGGGGCAAGTTTCACCAATATGATCCCTGGTTTTTAGTGAGATTATATTGCTTAATTAAATTAAATAGGCCCGATATAATTCACAGCTCACTCTGGTTTGCTAATTTTATGGCCAGATTATTTGGCAAAATTTTAAATATTCCGGTAATTGCGACGATTCACTCGCCGGTTAGTAGTAACACGCCCAATAGTCTCCAAGGTTTTAGAACACTCGTAGATCGATTAACCGCCCACTGGCCGCAGGTCACTGTTGCGGTCTCAACTAGCACGGCCCAGCAGGTGCAACAAGCTTTGCCCAAATTAAAAAATTTAGTGGTGATTGTTAATGGGATTGACGAGTTATGGTTCGATACACCCGTCATATCAAAAAAGATATGTCGAGCACTCCCGACTTCGCCAAGGCTTCGACGGGCAGGCACCACGAACGTATCGGATACCATCCCAGCGAATAGTTTTGTAATTGGCACAGTTGGTAGATTAGTGCCCAGCAAAAACTACAGTAATTTAATTACTAGTTTTGCGAGATTATACGCTAAATATCCCCAACTTATTTTAATAATTATTGGTTCTGGTGAACTAGAATTAAGTTTAAAAGCACAGGTGCAAAATTTAGATTTAAGTCACAAAATCTTTTTTGTGCACACTACACAAGCACTAGATTATTACCAATATTTCGACTGTTTTGTACAGCCCTCTTACTACGAGGGTTTATCGATGGCACTCTTAGAAGCAGGATTATTTAAGTTGCCAGTTGTAGCTAGTGCTAATTTAAATTTACATGACGTGATTACTAATAATTATAATGGGTTATTAATCGACCCGTATAAATTAGTAGAGCTAGAATTAGCGCTCGAAAAATTAATTTTAGATTTGAAATTACGTAAAACATTGGGTGCTAATTTGCTTAAGACTGTTAAGCAAGATTTTAGTTTAGCTAAGATGGTGGGGGCTTATAAAAAGTTATATTTAGAGTGTGTTCGCGTGTGTTCTAAACCCCCTACCCCCTAGATCATTAGGGGGGAATATAGTGTG
>DATEBN010000104.1:0-4420 GCA_035287785.1 Candidatus Babeliales bacterium | reverse complement strand
AGTTTATGGCGCAGCTAAAATTGCCGATACGATGGCTTATTATATGGGCTGGTTTGGCGTGGCGACTAACAGCTTAACACTAGTAAGTTTAATCTTAGGGATTGGCAATGTTACGCGTTATTTTGGTTTAACTATGGCACTAGTCTTAATGCCAATTTTAGTTTTAATAGCGGTTTTGGCGATTTATTTTGGACATTGGTTAGGTGGTGAATGGCCATTGCAAATTGCTTTTGTGATGTTAGTGATTATTAGTAGTGTGAACTACTCGCTGGGGCAGCCGACTAAAGAGCAATTGTATATTCCAACGAGTAAAGAGACTAAATATAAAGCTAAAGTTTGGATCGAAGCGTTTGGGCATCGGTCTTCTAAAGCTTTGGGCTCAGGGGTGAATATTTTGGTACATTGGGCGCCGGGAATTATCTTGTTATTGAATACTGGGATCTCGGTATTATTGACCGTGCTTTGGATGGGTGTAGCAGTTTATCTAGGTCGTAAGCACAAACACGCTGTTAGTCGTGATGAGCTAGTTTGCTAGCAAAAAGCCCTGGGGTTTAATCCAGGGCTTTTAAATATCTCGAATTTAGTAATTTACTGAATTAGCAAATTACGCGTTTCTCATCGGTAGCTTTCTTGAAAGTTCTACCTAAGTATAATGCTACAAAGATCCAGCAAACAATTAGAGCAGCACCTAAATAAGCCGATGCCATGACATGATAAGCACGTCCAGCGATTACGCCGAATTTGCTTTGTAATGGTTTCAGAGTCATGTTGAAAATAGAACCAGCTTCTTTAGATCCACGAGAGCCGAAAGTTTCGATCCAAGCTTGTGACTTGAAACGTACGTCATGCGTAGTTGGTAAATAAAGTTGTTTAACAGCAGGACCATTTAAGGCATAGTTTATCGCCTTAGAGCTGACCATTAGCCAGAATAAGAAATTTAAGCTTTCGAATGAGATAAAGCCCCAAATTGCGCCAGCATATATAATTGGCATCATTACGAGTGCAATGCCAACGCCTAATATGCGCGTAATGTTGCTTACGCCAAGTAACAGGCAAACTAGTGCTACGATATTTACATAGCTACCATATGAACCTAAATATGAAGATAGCGCTACACCGGTGTAGTGTTGTTTAGCTAAAATTTGGAAATGGAAATCAAAGATAGTTACGATGATTTCGAAAAACGAAAGTACGGCAAAAATACATAGTAAATACTTATGACGGACTAATAATTTAAGACCTTCTAAAAAGCCTGGCTCTTGTTCTTTTTCTTCTTCTTTTTCATTTTTACCGTGAAAAGAAACTAATAGTTCTTTTGGGGTGTTACTGAAGAAGCCGCGTAGGCATAAAATTGAGCCTAAAATTGTCAATGCTGTTAAGCCAATGGACAATGCGTCAGTTTCTAAGAATGAGTGAGCATAGCGTTTGCCCATTTCGTGTGGCAAGCTAGCAATTAAAGATGGTCCAACGATGCCACCTAATTGGCCGATAGCTACTACTAATGAGAAGCCCTTCTTAGCCGAATCTGGCATAGTTGTATCTGAAGCAATCGCCCAGAATAAAGCTACTAATAGTGAACCATAGCTTTCAACGAATACGTACCAGGCGTAACCCAAAATTTGGGTGCCCCAGAAAGCTAGACCTGTACGCGCTGCGATGATTTCAGGAGCAGCTTGACCGATGGGGCTAAGCATTAGTAAGGCAAATGTTACTGTAGCCAGGGCATAGCCAGCAGACAATAAATAGAAAACGCGGTCACGCGCATATTTATCTAGTAATTTAGTGTAGCCAATCACGATTGGGACTAATAAAATCAATGAAACAGTTTTGGCCCAAGGTAGATTGTCATTGTTAACTAGGCTATGAAAAATAGAACCTTTTAGTACGCGTAGGGTCCAGTACGAGCCGATCACAAAGGTGAAAGTTAGTCCCATGCGGAGGAATTTTTTAAATTCTTCACGGTCAAATTGACCAAAGATAGGTTTACAGATGGTCTGCAGAGAGGAAATAATCACTCAGGGTATCCTTATGTAAAAAATGTAATAAATATGTAAAATAAAGTTACTGAAGAAAAAACTGTTGGACGGTAAGTCTGACGATAAACATACAGCTATTAATTTTTACATATATCTACAATATGTCAATAGTTGAAATTATGGGTCAAAAAGCTAGTTTTTTGACTTGTTACGCTTTGATTAAATTAGCAAAAGTTACTTTTACATTGGGTAGAACTTTTGCTACTATTACTGTTAATATTACTAAATATTAGAAAAACTATAAAAATAACTATAAAAACTATAAAAAATAATAATTATTTAATCAGTAAGAATTGTTTGGGTCGGGTTAGTTTTCGGGGGCTGCCATGGCATTACGCCAGAATAGTGTTTTTAGAGGTTTATTTGGGGTTGATCGACAAGAGCGTTTAAAATTGTTGTTATTGGCAGCCGCTTTTTTCTTAGTGATTGCTTCTTATACAGTTGTCAGAGAATTAAAAGATTCTATTTTTATTGCCCTAGTCGGGCGTGATCTATTACCAGACGCCAAAATTTACTCTATGTTTGTGCTGGTGCCAGCGATTATTTTCTATGCCTATCTAGTTGATCGTATGCGGCGCTATAAGTTATTATATTTTTATAGCTTCTTTTATGGGTTAGCTGGTTTAACATTTGCTTATTTTCTGGGTGATCCAGTTACTGGTTTAGCTAATACACAAACTGGCGCACATCGCTTAATGGGCTGGTTATTTTATTTCTTTATTGAAGGTTATTCACCATTTGTTGTCAGTCTCTTTTGGGCTTTTTCTAACTCTATAAGTAGTCCAGAATCAGCTAAGCGTTCTTATGGTTTTCTGGTTTCCGGTTCTAAATTGGGTGGTGCTTTTAGCGCCGCATTGGCTTGGTATTTTTTCTCGACCTCGATTCCACAGATTGTAAAGCTCTCTGATACGGTTAAGCATCAGGTGTTAATAGTTTTTTCTAGTGTTTTATTATTGTGTGTGCCAATTTTAATTTATCTTTTAATTAAGCTCGTGCCAGGCCGGTATTTGCATGGTTACGAGGCGGCTTATCAAATCGAAAAGGAACGGGCTGTAATCGACGATGCTGAGAAACCTGGTTTATTACGGGGACTGCTTTTATTGTTAAAATTCCCATACGTGATGGGAATTTTTGGGATTATCTTTTTCTATGAAGTCAGCAATGTAATCTTAAGTTACCAGCGGTTGATTTTAGCGAGTGACTCAGTCGTAGGTTGTGGAATTTCGGCGCTTAGTTGTAAATTGTTCGAGCAGATTTTTTGGGTACATACGGTTGGTTTTGTGATTTCATTTTTTGGGACCACCTATTTATTAAATAAGCTGGGTGAACGCTGGATGTTGTTACTAATACCATTATTGTCGGGCTTTTTAATGTTCGCATTTGTGTTTGCAGGCATTTGGTTGCCGCAATATAGTTGGGCAATTACTACAATTGTATTTGTGGGGCTCCGCGCGATTAATTATGGTGCGACCTATCCAGTGCGGGAAAGTTTATATATTCCGACAATTAAAGACGTTAAATTTAAATCTAAATCTTGGATCGATGCTTTTGGGACTAAAATTGCTAAAGGAGCTGGTTCAGGGGTCAATATTTTAATGAAATTTGTGCTGGCCAACTTTGGCTATTTAGTGTTTATTTGGTCTTTAATTAGTATTTTCGGTTTAATTGTCGCTTTATGGATGGTAATAGCGCAGTTATTAGGCAAACGTTATGATCAGCTGATTAAGCATAACGAAGTGGTTGGTGCTGAGAGCTAAAAGTTAGTTTTTAGTTGTATATCCCACACTTTTTGATAAATTATAAGTCTAATATGTAATTTTTTGATCAAGCTAATCTTAAGGGTGGCGGACGGTTTTGAGAACTGTGCTTCTAGCTTGATCTCGGTAGTAACCCTGGAAGAGCTAATTCAAATGATCGATTTCAAAACGTTAATTGATGCTGGTGTACATTTTGGTCACCAAAAATCGCGCTGGTGCCCTAAGATGCGTCCTTATATTTGGGGTCATCGTGGTGGCGTTCATTTGATTGATGTTTCAAAGACTGCTTTACAACTAGAAAAAGCAGAGAATTTTTTAGAGTCAATTGCGCGTGAAAATAAGACTATTTTGTTTGTAGGTACCAAAAAAATTGCCCAAGTTCCGATTCGGGAAGCAGCGGCAGCCTTAAATATGCCGTCGGTGACACACCGTTGGATTGGTGGTACCATTACTAATCATTTACAAGTTAAAAAATCAGTTACTAAATTGTTACATTTTAACGACATTGTCGAAAAAGCTGATATTGCTAATCATACTAAAAAAGAGTTGTCACATTACCGCAAGGTAGTTGATCGCTTGCAAAACAACGTGGGCGGGATCAGCAAGTTATCTTGGCCAATTGGTGCG
>DATEBN010000103.1:0-15742 GCA_035287785.1 Candidatus Babeliales bacterium | reverse complement strand
AACATCAACTACTTGAGATACCACCAGGCGTTTGGCCGCAATTACAACTTCACCTGTGGCTCGATCAAAGGAAGCGCGCAGTTCTATGTCAGGCAATTTTTTTTCATAGGCCGACAACACGCCATCACAGATAATACCCTCAATGACCTTGGGGTCTAGGCCGCGCTCTTCGGAGAGAGAGCGGATAACTTCGCTAAGATTCACAGTAATTCCAGACCACTACGATAATTAAAAACCAATTGATAATGTTTATTCTAGCAAAACATTCAAAAGTTTAAAGTTTTAATGACTAATATACTATGCGATAAATTTACCAAAAAGTGAAGGGCGATTCTTTACAATTGGAGTATTTTGGGGGTTTTGTGGTCAAAGCGGTAACTCAACCACTATTATTATATATAATATATATATATTAGTAGTAATAGTAATGTGGATAACTTGTGGATAACTCTGAAAACGCCTATCTGATGCCGTCTTTCGCGCAAAAACCCAATGTGGATAACTTGTGGATAACTTGTGGATAACTCCGGCAGCCCTATTTAGGATATGAGATTGGTTGGGTTACCCTGTTATAGGTGCGATTGGATCGAATTATAGCTATTTTGACCAAAAAAGTTATCCACCACTTATCCACCACTTATCCACAAGTTATCCACCGGTTATTCCAATTGTACGCCAGCCTATACTTTGATTATTTAAAAGTAATTGCTATTTGCAAGACCTGCTTGTTTATGGGTGTACATATTGGTGTTTATCAAAGCTGTGTTTATAGTAAAAATTTAAAGTTCTTGCGCGAGGGCTAAAAGTGCTATTTTGAGTACCAGTATGATTTATTTTAAAATATTGCATGACTTAAGTTTTCGGCCAGGCAGAATGATGGTGGTGTGTTGTTGGTGGTGTTGTGATTTAATTAGCCAAAGCGGAGGACTGATGCGTGGTCCGCTTTGGCTAACTTTAACCTTGATTTAGTTAAATTATGTCGAAATAGGCAATAAATGTGCCCCATTGATTGTTTTGGGCAAATTCAGTTTTTTGGTAAGAAGTAAACATTTTTTTCCATGGGAAATAGATTGAGATCCCGTTCGCATGGGTCAAATTGCTGCCATTGGTGTTTGCTAGTACGGCAGACTTGGTCATGCTTTGACCTTCAGCTAAGAGTTGACGCAGTTGTTGCTTTAGGTGGTTTTTTTGCAAATCTTGAAATTTAAATCGTTCAAGGTTATTTAATAAATTGCCGTAAAAACTATACAAATCGATGTAGCTTGGCTCTTCAAAACCTATGTTGTTGCGACAAGTGTCTATTGTTGCTTTGACGGTGTTGTCGCTCTGGTGTCGTAAACATTCGATGAGTAATTTGGCAACTTCGTTGATATTGCGTTTAAGGGGGACAATTTTGGCTAATTCGACCGCCGATAAGGTATAGTCTTTAGTAATCTTGCTATAAGTTTCATGATAGACCTGTACGATATGTCGGGCGAAATCATCGCGCGTTAGCGCATTATGTTCTAATGGTGCGAGAATCTTGTCATAGCGCCAGCCGGGCCCGAGTTCAACTTCTTGTGAGGCGATTAAAATATCGGCATAGTTTTCTGCTAAATCACAGATCTCTAGCATAGCCATTAAGCAGGCGTCCATACCTAGAATTGCTAATTTACGGCCACCGAGAGCTTTATTGCAGATGGCATCTAGTGCGTATTGTAGTTTTTGGTTATCCAGATACGTTTTATAAGTTTCATCAAAGCAAATGCCGCGGGGCGTTTCGGTTTCGTAGGCAGCAAATGGATAGGCGGTGCGATCCAGATCTAACATTAAGTTAGTGGGATTTAGTACGAATAGCGCTGATGGGTTAAATGTACGGTAACCACGATCATCGATGCCGCTGCCATGGTTCCAAAGATCGAGAGTGTATTCATCCGCCGGAAAATTTTGGATTACCCAGGTGCAAAAATCGATTAATGTTTTAGGGTTTCCACTATCTAGTTTATGTTTATTATCTTTATTTAATAATACAGCCCGGTTTTTTTCAATTAAATAGATTTGAGTCTTTTTGTGGATGCCTGGCTCATTTAGAAATACAATAATATTACAGTTGGGGTTGGCTCCTTTGGCCAGTTGTTTAATATTGTTCCAAGCAAAATAGAATAGGTCGTTGTCGGCTGCAATATATACCATGATAGTGTGTTTGCGGTGTGCGCGCGTGCGTTGTAAATTTTTATAACAACCCTCATTGTCGCTATGGTTAACCAGATAGTCGCTAGCTAATTGCGGGGCAAGTACAGAACTATTACTTTCGACTTGTATCTGGGTGGTGCAATCAGCCTGAGCCAAATTGGGATGGGGCTGGGTGGTTAATAATATAACCATTAATGTTTGGCTTAGCTCTCGCGTTAGATTACGAGATTTAGATTTTAGTGTTTCTATTTTCAACATCAACTCTCCCTGGTTTATTATGAGTCTGGGGATTATACAGGGGAGGGGTGGTTCGGTGCAATATTACGGTATTGGTTCGGTCTAAATGCCAGCACTAGCGCATATGTTAATGCAAAACTTAATTGAAAATCTAAGCAAAATATTTGAGCTGGATTGCTTAGTAGCGCGCTAAGCAAAATTAAATTCAATAAGTGGAGCCCGTCGATTTGTAGATTTAATAATTTGCATGATTCATAGCATAATACCATGTACAATGCGCGTAAAAAGGAAATGCTTGGCCAGGATAGTTGGTGATAAATCAAGACCAAGCAGATGATAATCGGGCTAGAAAATCTGACTGGTACTTGTAACGTCAGTAGTAATAACTTGATTAACAGAGCGATCATGATCATATGTAATCCAGCACGCGCTAAAAAGTGCGCTAAGCCCCAAATCTGAAATTGATCACGGATTAATTGCGCATCTCTGGCGCTGCCAGCTTGTTTGTACCCTAAAAAAATGGTGGCTAATAGATTAAAACTGGTGGGAGATAGTTTTAGTTTTAACTTAGATAATAAAATGTATTTTAGATTGTATAATCTTTGTTGCATCAAATTAAGCACTGAGAATTTAGCGGGATTAAATTTATGGTAGCTTGGGCGAGATAGAATCTTATAGGTCGAATGTTTGGTTAATTTCAATTGTGCTGATTGGGTGCGCAAGCTTGACGTAATTAGAGTTGGGTTTAATAATTTTGGGACCTCTAGATTAGTTAATAATATCTGATCATGTAGCTGCAATTGGTTAGCATTGTGAACCCAGACGGTGATCGTGCCTGGAGTTGGGTAATGTAGCATAGTTGGTTTAATTTGGTGCACTGCAATCTTAATTGCTCGCCGACTGGGATTGAAAATCAGTGAGTCTAGATCGATAATTTCGCCCATCACAGTAAGTTGTTGTTGATTGTAATTATGATAAAAAGTTTCTATTTTTTGGGTTTGGTAATAATTATTACTAGCTGTGATCAATATGCAACTTAGAAAGCTAGTGCTTTTTGTGAAATTTAAATTTGACCTAAGTAAAAAAATAGTGAGTGTTAAAACTACACAAAGTGTTGGTATTAGTACTTTGATTGGTGTACAAGCGCCAATAATCGCGCCAAATACAGCGCAACTAGACCATGGTAGCCTAATTTGCTGCATGATGCTTTTTATGCGAAATAGTGTTAAATAGCTTGATATGGTTGCGATCATAAACTTAATTTAACAGAATTATGTGTTTTTGTTTTGCTAAATAGATTTTTTGCTATGCTGATAGTAGCAAAACTCTATAATTTTCAGGGACCCAATCTATATGCAAAAAGTTTTTAAACATGTCTTAAATAATGGCTTAACAGTACTAGTCAGACCGAATAATGTAATTCCCCAAGTCTCAATTCAAATGTGGTATGGTGTAGGTTCGAAAGATGAGCAGACCGGCGAAAAAGGGTTAGCACATTTACTAGAACATATGATCTTTAAGGGGACCGAAAAACTTTCTGAGAGTGATATTAACGATATTTCTAGTAAATTATCGGGCTACTGTAACGCTTTTACCTCTTATGATTATACGGGTTATATTTTTGATTTCCCGACACAGCACTGGACTGCTGCGTTGCCAATCTTGGCTGATTGTATGACCAATTGCACTTTTAAGTCTGATATGTTGGCCTCTGAGATGCAAGCAGTAATTCAAGAACTTAAAATGTATCGCGACAACTATACCGCTACTTTGGCCGAGAAGATGTGTAGCATGATTTTTGGCGGGCATCCCTATGAGAACCCGATTATAGGCTATAAGCATGACCTGTGGAGCATAGATCGCGAAGCTTTATTGCGCTTTTATAAAAAACATTATGTGCCTAATAATGCTACTCTGGTAATTGTTGGTGATGTTGATCCAGCGCAAGTATTTGCGCAAGTAGAGCAGCATTTTGGGCAAATTAAACCTATCTTAAGTTATAAGAAAACGGAATATTATTTGCCCCAAGATTTAGCACGTAAATCTATTGAGCTATATCGTGATATTAAGCAACCAATGGTGTTTTTGGCCTATCAAATTCCAGGGTCTATAGCACAGCAAGATTATTTAATTGATGTAGTATCGCGCGTGATTGGCTACGGTGATAGCTCGCGCTTAGTGCGTAAATTATTAGACGAACTAGAATTAGTAACAGATATTGGTGCGGGGACCGAAGATCTATTTGATGCTGGCTTATTATTTATCTCTTATCAGCCCAAGGAAATTGGCGATATCGACAAAATCAACCAAATTATTCAGGATGAGTTAGATCAAATTGCCCGTGATGGTGTGACGGCAGCAGAGCTCCAACGAGCCGTTAAGCGGATTGAAGCTGATTACTATAGCATGTTAGAAAAAAATCAAAAACAAGCGGAAGTGATTGGTCGCACTTATCTAGTCACAGGTGACGAGAACTATATTTTTAAATATTTAGCTAGCTGTGATCAGCAGAATTTAGCTACGCTGGTTCAACAATTTATTAGTGAGTATTTAATTTCAGCGCGTCGACACCAAGGTAAAGTGCTGCCGGTGGCCGAGCAAGATCAATCGCAATTAGTAAAATTACAAGAACTATCTGATATCGAAGATCAACGCGTGTTATCTGGCCGAGTGCGGGAAACAGTGGTTGAAAAAGGTGTGGCTGTGCATGGTTTTGACACACAAGATTATATAAATTTTAAATTCCCCAAGCCCGAGATACTTAAATTAGCAAATGGCTTAGAAGTTTTATATTACCATAATCCCAACACACCTAAAATAGAATTAGTTTTAGAATTTAAAGCTGACTATCGGTATGATCCAGTTGGCCAATCGGGAGCTAGTATCTTTGTATCACAGGTATTAACTGAAAGCACCGAAAAATATAGTAAGCATGAATTAGATGATCTAATTGAACAGCATGGAATGGCATTACGCTCTGATTCCGGTTTATTGTCACTAAGCTTGTTGAGTGGTGATTTAAAACTAGCTTTAGAACTATTAACTGAAATCTGTGGTCGTGCGCAATTTGATCTTGGTGCGATTGAAAAGATCCGGGCTCAAATTTTAGCTGAAATCGATAATTATTGGGATACACCAACTACTTTTGTGGATCAGTTGGTTCGTGAGGCGGTTTACGGTCAACAACATCCCTACGCTAAACCAGTTTTTGGGACTGCTGAGTCAGTTGCTAGCTTAACACGTGATCAATTACTAGATTTTTACAAAAAGTTTGTTACACCACAAAATAGTTGGTTAGCAGTTGTGGGTGACTTGAGTTGTGATAATTTACTTGAAGCGTTAAATAACACATTGGGTAAATGGCAAGGTCCAGCTGTACCAGATTTAGTTTATCCCGAAATTCCAGCCGTACAGCCAGTTGTAATTAAATATCCCATTAATCGTGATCAAGTAGTATTAGCGTTTGCGGGTAAGTCTGTTTCTAGACTAGACCCAGATTATGATAAATTATTATTATTCGATCAGATTTTTGGTGGCGGCGTATTAGGCTCTATGAGTTCACGTTTATTTGAGTTGCGTGCCCAGACCGGTTTATTTTATACAATTTCTGGGTCGCTAGTTAAACGAGCGCGTCAACAACCGGGACTGTGTTCAATTTCAACCATTGTATCTCTTGATCGTTTAGCTGAAGCTGAGGTAGCGATTAAAAATACGATTGAGACCGCAGTATTACAAATTTCTGATAGTGAATATCAAATGGCGCAAGATAGTTTAGCTAACTCACTATGTAGTTTATTTGAAACGAATCGCCAGATGTGTAGTGCTTTTTTGTTTTTGCGGGAATATAATTTTAAGCCTGATTATTTTGATCAACGCACAGCTAACCTAGCTAAAATTAGTAAGCTTGATATTCAACAGGCCGTGCCCAAAGTATTAGATAGCAATAAATTAATCACCATCAAGGTTGGGCGTGTTTAACTTACCGTAATTTTACCATCTACTAACTCTACGGTGAGCTGCTTTAGCTCTGGGTGCTTTAAAATTGCCTGCGATAATGGGACTACAATATATTGCTGGATAGCTCGTTTTAATGGGCGGGCGCCAAACTCTTGTGAAAAACCCAATTCTGCAATTTTAGTAATTACAGTGGGTGCAATCTCGAGCACTAGGCCCTGTGCTAATAAACGCGTTTTAAGCTCGACTAGCTGTAACTCGGCAATTTTTTGGACATCGGTTTCTGACAACTGCTTAAAGTAGACTATGGCGTCGATCCTATTTAAAAATTCAGGTTTAAAAGTTTGATATAGTAAATTATTAATTTGTGATTCAACTTGGGCGTCTAAGTTCTTAGTTTCTAAAATAAGCTGTGCACCAATATTAGAGGTCATAATAATAATACAATTTTTGAAAGAAACTTGACGACCTTGGCCGTCAGTTAAGTGTCCTTCATCTAAAATCTGTAAGAAAATATTAAAAACATCGGGATGTGCTTTTTCGACTTCATCAAATAGAATTACGCTGTAGGGGTGTTTACGAACCTGTTCAGTCAATTGACCACCTTCTTCGTAACCGACATAGCCGGGAGGTGCGCCAATGAGACGCGCAACAGCATGTTTCTCTAGATACTCAGACATGTCGATGCGAATTAACCTGTGTGGATCGTTAAATAAAAAGTCCGCCAAAGTTTTAACTACTTCAGTTTTGCCTACACCGGTGGGCCCTAAAAATAGAAAAGAGCCAATGGGGCGGTTCGGATCAGTTAACCCAGCGCGATGGGTTTGGATCGCTTGGGTAATTTTATCGATTGCTTCATCTTGGCCAACCACCTGTTGTTTCATGATATGAGCCATATTCAATAATTTTTCAGATTCACTTTGTTGCAATTTATCGACTGGAATATGGGTCCAGCGGGCCAATACTTGTGCAACGTCATGCTCATCAACTACCTGCTTAACCATTTTACTGTCAAGTTTTTTAAGCTTATCTTGCTCAGTCTGGAACTCTTGTTCTAGTTTTACCAATTTGCCATATTTAATTTCGGATGCTTTGGCAAAATTTCCTTCTCGTTCTGCTAATTGATAAGCATAATTAGCCTGGTCAATTTGGGCTTTAATTTGGCGCATTTTTTCCACTGGAGCGCGTTCTGCTTGCCATTTATTATATAAATCTTGGTGTTGTTTTTTTAAATCTGTCAGCTCTTTTTCTAAAACTTCTAATCTAGTACGCGCTTGTGGGTCATCTTTTTCTTTGGAGAGTGCTACTTTCTCGATTTCTAATTGTTTAATTCTGCGCTCTAATCGATCGATTTCTTCTGGTTTGGAATCGATTGCCATTTTGACCATGGCAGCAGCCTCATCGACTAAATCAATCGCTTTGTCTGGTAAAAATCGATCGGAAATATGTTTTGCTGATAAGTCGACTGCTTTCACAAGTGCTTCGTCTTTAATTCTAATGCCGTGGTGCAACTCATAGCGTTCTTTTAAACCACGCATGATCGAGATCGCATCTTCAACAGTCGGCTCTTCGACCAACACTTTTTGAAATCTACGTTCTAAAGCAGCATCTTTTTCAATATATTTTTTGTACTCTTTGATGGTTGTTGCGCCAATACAGTGTAAGACACCACGTGCCAATGCTGGCTTTAATAAATTAGAGGCGTCCATGCCTCCGCCGGTAGCTCCAGTGCCAACTAACATGTGTAGTTCGTCAATAAATAAAATAATCGGAACTTGCGAAGCTTCGATTTCTTTTAAAATTTCTTTTAAACGCTCTTCAAATTCGCCTTGGTATTTGGCACCAGCAATTAATTGTCCCAAATCCAAGCTTAATATTTGGCTATTTTGTAAACTTTCAGGAATATCATGATTAATAATGCGCTGTGCAATGCCCTCTACAATGGCTGTTTTGCCCACACCGGGCTCACCAATTAAAACAGGGTTATTTTTAGAGCGGCGCGATAAAATTTGAATGACACGCCTGATCTCTTCATCACGACCAATTACTGGGTCTAATTTACCCTCAGTGGCCAGCTTAGTTAGGTTTTGGGTATACCGTTCAAGCGCTTTGGGTTGTGTTGCAGGATTATTAGGCGACATGATTATCTCAATCTTTTTTTTAAGGTTTACTGATCACCAGAAAAATTTTATATATGTTTAATTATAAACCAATTTTTTGGGTAATTGGAATAATTTGCAGGATTGGTGATTAAGTGAAGCATGAAATTAAGTTATTAGGCTGCTGGCACGTAGCTATATTTGTAGCGAGTTTGATACTAAGTTTGATACTAATATACGTTACTTTAAATTTAAACTCTGGTTTAACTAATTTAAATTTGCGGTATCAAGAACTAGTTACTCAGACAGATTTGTATCAAAAAGTTTTGGCAGATAAGACTAATTTAAAGCTGGCAATTGACCATATTCAACAGGATATACAACCGTATCTAATGCAACATGCGATCAGATTAGATTCTAATAAGCGTTTGACTGAAGCACTTTATTTGACGCAATTAGTCGAATTAGCACAACAGGTTGGTTTAGCTGTGGTCGGCTGTGACCCTGTGACTCATTGGTTAAATTTGACTGGTGATTTTCAGCAATTAATTTTTTGGTTGGAAAAATTACAAACCCTAGATTCAGAGTTTTTTTGCAAACAATTGCTAATTAATAAAACGCAAAGGTCGTTGCATATAGATTATATGTATGATATGCATACTCTAGCGGGGTTGGCATGATTAGAGAGTTAGTTGTCGGTTGCCTGATATTTAATTTTGGTGATAATAACTGCTTGGCGAGGCGTGATCCGTTTACAGCTAGCACCAGCAAAAAAATCGCGCCAGCGGTTAAAATTAAATTAATAAGTGTAGTTTTGCCACAAACCGAAGCTTGCTGCAGTGTAGTTGTTTTACAAGTTAATGATCAAAGGCAACCGTTTTTGATTGGCCAAGCGGTGCGAGTTGGTAATGTGGTTACTAATTGGCAAGTGTCGCAAATTACAGCTGAAAAAGTTGTGCTAACTAGGATAGATGATCCATTGGTGTTTAAGGAGCTGTTAGTAGCAGACCTATTTATATAAAAATTGGATAAAGGGAGAAGCGGTGTTGCTTAGACGAAACTTTTTGTGGTTAGCTGCTTTGTTGGCTGCAAATCAGTCCCAAATTTTAACCACTGCAGCGACACAACCGACTGAGTTGTTGTCCATGGAAGCTCATCCAGACACAAAGGCTTTAATCGCGCAAATTCAGGCCGATCAATCGCAGCGTGATCAATTGCAAAAATATCGGACTAATCGGGCAGCGCGCTTGACTAATGATGAGGACAAGCCTAATCCTAACGGCGGAGTTAACCTAGATGACGATTCAGATCATTTAAATACGGATGTATTACATTTAGCTGAACGTAAATTACGTGATATTTATAAAGATCCAGCATTGCAACAAGGTAAAGTTTCGCTGAGTTCTAGTCCGGCAGACGTACAAACTGTTTTAGATTCGATCGGTAAAAGTGCTGGAGTGGATTTTATAATCGACGGCGCTAAAGGGCAAGTTGGTCGCTTAGCTCTAAAGAATTGTACGCCTGGCAATGCTTTAGAGTTTGTTTGTGAGCATAGTAATCCTAAATTAGCGATCATTAAGGGTGACGATGGTAGTTTTCGCGTAATGCCGCGCGTCGAAGCCGAAAAATATTTAGAGACTATGGCGGGTTTAGATAAAATTGCTTTTGAACCAATTAAAGTTACTTTTGCAGATTTTAGTCAGACTTTTATGAAAAATTGTGAAGAGGCTTGGAGTAAAATCTCTAATCAATCAACACATGCTAAGGGGCATATCTACTTTGATGCTGATCGCCGCAAAATTATGGTGCGTGGTAGTTTACGGGAAGTATTAGAATTCAAACAGTTCTTGGGTGGGTTAGATAAACCTATTCAGCAGATTAGAATCGATGCAATTTTAGTATTTACCACCAAAAGTTATAATTTCCAGTGGGGCATTAACTGGTCTGGGGTTTATAATCGTCAAAATAGTGTTGTGGCAAAAAATAAACCATTTGGTTTTTATGGTTTGGGTGCCTCGCTAGCTGAAACGCCGACGCCAACTCAAGGTCCGGATACGTCCAATCCAGCGTTACTAGTTAACCCCGATAATTTTGCCATAAATTTATTTAATTCCGTATTTATTCAACAAACACAAGGTCAATCTGGTGAAACATTTTTCCAGTTACCATTAGTGTTTGGTGGCCCGAATATTAACCAGCGCCGTTTAAACTTAGTAATCAATGCCGCTGAAAATCAAAATAAAGTTAAAATTGTATCACGGCCATCGATCTTAACTAATAATAATCAGCAGGCGGTGATCTATATTGGACAACAGTTACCAATGCAGACGACCACAGTCGATAACTCTGGTGATACGCCAACTAGAACTACAACAATTAAATATCAACCAGTTGGGATTACGCTAAAAGTTACACCAGTGGTTGGTAATGATCGTAAAAGTATCGCGTTAAACATTGAATTAGAGCAAACTGATGTAACCAGTGGTACCACCGAGGCTAATAATCAAGGGGTTATGCAAAATCCACCAGTCGTGAGCATTATTAGTGTTAAAAATAATGTGAGTTTAAAAAATGGTCAGACGACGGTCATTGGTGGTTTAACTAAAAACTATGACAATAAATTTAATAATCGTATTCCTGTGTTGCACAAAATACCGTTGATTGGGAAACTATTTACTGCTATGCAAGAACAGAACACCGAATTAGAGCAATTTATCTTTATTACCCCAACGATTGTCGAGAACTCGCCGATTTAATTAAAAAATAATCCCTCCAACTTAGAACAAGCTGAAGGGATAGGGGGTGAACAGCGCCGAAGCACCGTTCATTTAGGGACGTTCTTAAAAATAATAGCACTAACTTCAGGGCCAAATCCTAACAACTGAAAATTTACCTGTCAAGCTCGATATGAAAAGATTTTTCGTAATATTTTTATTCTGTTTGGCTTGTTTAATGGGATGTGGGCCTAAACGACGTACTAATCGGCACCATCAGGGATTAAAAGCTGCATCGAATTTAAAATTACAAATTAAGCGTGATCGGACTGTTCAGAAATTTAAATTAGAATTGTTGGGCATAGAATGTAAATTTTGTGCCCGGGCGGCAGTAGAGCTATTAGAAAAAGTTCCCGGTGTTATTTTAGCAGAATATGTGTGTGGTAATTCTACAGATTTAGATCGACCTGTTGCATTAAATCAAGCAGACCAAAATTTATCAGATCAATTTGGTCCTGGTGAAATTACCAGTATGCTAGACGCTGTATATAACGAGACACAGTTAGGTAAGAAACATAACCATAATAGTACACCAGCGCATAGTCACACAGCAGATCGTAGCGTTAATCATCATGTAAATAATTTCCCTGGATATGTAAATTTGTATTACAAACCCAGGGAAAATTCAAATCTATCTAGTGCGCAAATCAAACAGGTGCTCAACTCTGATGGTTTTGATTTAAAGACCATCCAATAGTTTAATTTTACAGTTAACCTAATTCTTTTTAAATTTAACTCTTTTGAGTTTTAGTATCAGTAGTTACCAATGTTCCACCACCCGTAATTTTTCTACCACGGATAATATAAACATACGCCGGAATATATTTTCTTGGACTAGTACTAGTTGCTATTTTAGCTGGTTTAGGTGTTGTTGCCATACCACTATCTTCAGCGACGCTATTTAATGTAGGGGTAGTGGTCATATCAACTGTAACTGTTGTTATCGGTGATGCAGGTGATGCCACTGAATCATCAGTAAGCGCGGCACTAGAGGCACTATCTATTGATGTTGCGCGCGATCTATCGTCAGGGCTGTGAACACTGTCAGTACTTGGTGATCCTAATAAACTTGTTGGCGTATCACCGAGTGGATGATCGACAACAGGAGACATGCTAACTGATCCACCAGAAAATTTAGATTGATAGCTTGGTGAACAACTGATAGCTGTAAATTCTTCTCTTAGCATTATAATCACTTCTGCCACAATGTCGTCTTTAAAAGAATATCCCTCTACTCTTAAAACATCTAAAGCCCTGCTCATTAGTGCTGCATTGCCATACACAGGTTTAGGGCCTTTTTGGCGGCACTTAAGTACTTGCATAATATGGTTAAAAATGCTTTGCACTGCTTGATCGTGAGCCTGTAATTTTTTCTGATTACTTAAGTGAATTAATTCATCTATATAAGTAATTGCTACTGGTGAACAATTTAAGCTTAGCGCAGTGCTGCGAATTTCTGCTAGGTGATTATGATTACTGCGATCTACAGCAAATTTAATGGCATTAAAGATATTACTTTTTAAAGTTTCAGTTAAAAACAACTCTTCAGCTGTAACAGTGGTGGCTGATTTTGCGAATGGGTTATGTTTATAATCGATTAAATAGCGCCATAAACAACATCTAGAATTAATTTCGAACTTTGTTTTGCTAATAGCGATTTGTGCTTTGTTAGTTTCGATTAGATCTGTAAACTGTTTTTTATTAAGTATCCCAATAAATGCAAAGTTGGCTGTAAATTCGACGCCTAGTAATTTACTGAGCTGGTCGGTTATTTTAGCTCGTAATAGATACTTTTTTAGCGTCTCTATTTTATTTAATTCTAATAATTCTTGGGTGGGAAAACTAAAGCTCCAATAGAACTCTTTAGGCTGATCTTGTAAATTAAGTGCTTGATTAGAAATTAGTTGATCGATCTGATCGGCTAACTCTGTAAGTTTAACTGTTCTTTCGGCTTGATTTAGATCTAACTCTTCTGGGGTGTTCTGGTAAAGAAAACGTAAACCTGCGATAGCTGTTTGTAACTGTTCAGCTAAAAGTTCTGATTCAGACTTAACCGGTTTTGGGGTAATAGCCGGGGAAGGGGTTCTAGGAGCCCAGAGAGAGCTAATTGTAGCAATCCAACTAGCGGTACTAGTAGCAGGTTTAGACAGTTCTAAACAGCTAATTTTTGTACCTGATAACAGGGTAAAAATTACTATTGCCGCAAACTTGCTAGCAAATTTTAAATTATGCTTAATAGATAACATTTTTGGTACCTCCACCATCACCTATCGAAACTTGATTTATACCTGTAAATTAGCTCGATAGTTTTATCTTAGTTACCCTTAATTTAACAGGTATTCTAGGTGATGTAAAAAGCCTGCGATTTAGTGTTTTTCAACCTGATTAGCTAGTTCAGCATGCTTAGTCTTAATAAATTCAGTAACCAATTTTTTACCAAAAATTTCCAGGTTAAAATTACTGCGTTCAAAATTAGTTAAGGCTTCTTCTAATGTTCTAGGTAAAGACTGGATATTTAGAGCTTTAATTTCAGTGTCATTTAGCCTGTATAGGTTAACTTTAATAGCGGGGGGATACTCAGTATGCGCATCTAGTAAACCTTGCAATCCGGTGGCTCCTAGGGCCGCTAAAGCTAGGTATGGGTTACATGAAGCATCTGGGCAGCGCAATTCAGCGCGAATGGCATCAGCTTGTTGGCAATTAACTAAGGGGATACGTACGAGAGCGCTGCGATTTTTAATACCCCAGCAAATAAAGATGGGTGCTTCAAAGTTTGGCACTAAGCGTTCATAAGAGTTTCTGGTAGGATTAAATAATACACTTACATCAGACATATAATCTAAATTTCCAGCAATAAATTTGCGGGCTACATCTGATAGATAGTTAGCACGTTCGGCGTCGTAAAATAGATTTTTATGCGTCTCTGTGTTCTGCAAACTATAATGTAAGTGCATGCCGCTACCGTTAACTTTAGCAAATGGTTTCGGCATGAAGATAGCAGCAAGGTTATAGCTTTGGGCGACCGACTGGATAATATATTTAGTTAAAACAATATTATCAGCCGTTTTTAGTGCGTCAGTGTAACGAAGTACCACTTCATATTGGCCAGGACCGACTTCATGGTGAATTTTTTCTACATTAATCCCAGCGTTGATTAAAGTTGTTAAAATTTCTTGCTTAAAATTTTCGGTTTCAATATTAGTGCTACTGCTAATGTAGTTATCTTGATCAAATGGTGTATGGTCATCAGAGTTGACTAAGTAAAATTCCAGCTCAGCGCCCACATTTAATTGTAATTTTTGGGCTGCCAATTTAAGTGAAACTTGTTTTAAGATATAGCGTGGATCACATTCATGTACTTCTGTTTCTGATAAGCCCACGTCACAAATTACCAACGCTGTGCGTTCGGTGCGTAAATTTTTGGGCAGCAGTACAGCCGATGCTTTATCTGGTGCTAGGTGCATATCACTATCAGTAATAGCAGTGCATCCAGCTACTGAAGAGCCGTCAAATTTTAAACCATTTTTAAAAGCCGCATTAATTTGCGCAGCTGGGACAGTAATCGACCGTAAATTACCATTTAGGTCTGTAAAAGCAAATTCGGCAAAACTGACATCAGTTAAAAGCCGCATAGCTTTATGCGGGGCTAAAATCTCTGTATCACAGTCGCTTGTGGTACAAGATTCACTAGGTGTGCAACCATTGTATTTAGTAGTAATTTTATGACAATTTATATTTAAATTAGTAGCGATTAATAATAGTGCTAGTGGTAGTAGTTTTATCCGATTTAGCTTCATACGAACTCCTTAAAAACTTGATAGGCAAATTTGTATTCTTAATGTTCTATGTGAATCTGCTGATTTTGTAAATCTATTGCTGGTTTATTGGAAAAAATTAAATAGCGTGTTAGTAAACTATAATATAATAATTTTTAGAAAATAGTTTGTTTAGTGAAATTTAAACGCTATTGAGGGCTATGTAGTGAATCTGAGAATATTATTAATTAGTGTTTTGATGATTAATTCTGGGGTTAATTATGGGACGGTTTCAATTCCCAAATCTTCTTTAGAAGCGGTAAAAAGCCAGATTGAATCAGATCTTCAATCTGCGACTCAACAAAAAAATTTAAAATTGATTAAAAAATATCAGGCAGAGTTAGATCAGGTGCAAGCTAAGATTAAAAACTTTGAACGAGATTGGTTAGGTTATAAAAAACGTAAATTAGAAACACATTTGAATCAAACTAAAACACCTAAAGATCTTCCGGCAGCGACTACTAGTGCATCGCAAGCTGAGATATCCGAGATAGAAACGCTATTAAAAAACTATAAATAAAAATTAAAAATTGGTGAATAATGGGTGATGGCATGTTTAACTTTAAACAAACCACAGTAATTATCGTGAGGTGTTTAGTACTATTGTTGCAGTTTAATCTAGTTAGCAGCAAGACCATTATTTGGGATCTCGGTGATACGCTATTTACGACATCTAAGTTTAAATTTGCCC
>DATEBN010000102.1:0-6008 GCA_035287785.1 Candidatus Babeliales bacterium | reverse complement strand
CAGCCGGCGTTAGTCTGCTTAACGCCTACCCCGACTTACAAAATGTAAATCTTTGCTCAGCCGGCTTTGCTACAGATGGGCAATTTGGGGTTGATACTAGCTTTCCTGCTCTACTGGATATTTGCACAACCAACTTGAATCCTACGAACATAACTAAGCTATTTTTAAATAACGGCATACCATTAACACTAGATGTTGCACATCCATCCTTTAATCTTTTGCAGCTACCAATATCTCTAAACGTAAGCTGTATATTACCAGCTTTAAATGCTAATTATTTCACTAATTTAATACCACCACCAAATTGCCTTGATGCGCAAACTCAATTTTTTAGCGCCACTGATTTTGGCGCATTTTTAGAATGCCAAGCAGCTTATTTAGTTGGCAGCGGTGGACCATGTTATTTTGGTACTGGTGCACAATGCTGTTATGGCAATTCGGCCAATGATACCTGTAATTATAGTAATGGGGCCTTATGGAACCACTTAGCACTATTATTATCAGGTAGTTCTCCGTTAACTTTTGGCGCTTCTTTCAACGTTAGTAATGGCACAATCTTGCAACCTGGTATAAAAATTATTGCATCAGTTTGCGGTACCGCTCCCTTAACTAGTAGCAGCCCTTGTTACCTTGATGTACAAAAAATTATTAATCCTAGTAATCAGCAATTAATAGCTGATATCCAAGCTGGTAATTTAACTAAGGTAAAAGCAGACCTGCAACAAAGTGGCTCTAATCTTAATATTGGCGACCCACAAGCTAATTTCATGACGCCACTGATGATGGCTGCCCAATCTACTGTGACTACTAGCGACGCAATTACTAACCTGCCAGTCGCTTTGGAAATCGTGCAATATTTAGTAACTTTACCAAATATTAAGCTTAATGCCGTAGATGCTAGCCAACATACTGCACTATGGCATGCTCAAAATTCCACTACCGCTTCAACCATTAAAACTGCTATAATTCAGACGCTTATTAATGCGCCACTCAGTTTAGATATTGCTGCTGGAAATGTCACCAATGTTGTCAACGACCTGAAAGCTACTAGCGGCATTGATCTTAATTTTCCAGGATTTAATGGCCAAACACCACTCATGATTGCGGCACAGGCAACTAATAGCAGCGCTGTTGCTATCATGAACATGCTTGTCCAAGACCCCAGAATTCAAGCTTGTATTAAAGATCACAATGGTTTAACCGCTTTAAATTATGCCCAAAAAAATAGTAGCTCTCAAGGAGCGTTACTCGCCGAAATGATTTCTATGATCCAAATCATCTGCGATGCTGCTAACCCTGATATAACTTTGGCTGAGATACAAGCCGATATAGCTGCTGGAAACAGTAGTGACGCAGTGATGTCCAACTATGTAAATTCGCAAAACGGCAACGGCACCACAACATTGATGAACGTGGCGCAATCTACTAGTCCCAATGCGTTAGCAATTGTGCAATACTTACTTACTATACCTGGGATTAATATTAATTTAACAGATAATCAGGGGCACACGGCACTCTGGTACGCCCAAAATTCGCTAGCTACACCTGCTATTAGACTAGAAATTATAAAAGCTCTAGACCCTGCTTTTAATATTACTGCACAGCTAATTTACGATATTACTAGTAATTATAACAGCAATACCATTGCGTACATTACAACTGACCTAGCTGCTGGTGCTAGTTTAACTACCCCAGATAGCACTGGTAAATCAGCACTGATGTACACGATTACTAACCCCGGCGGCGCGAATAGTACTGCAGCCCAAGCGCTAGAAATTTTTAACACCGTACTGGCAACTGCTGTTAGTCAAAACTTAATTCAGAAAAATAGTAATCCCCAATTATCTAATATCGTAGCGCCGATGACTGTGCCAATTTTAATTTACACACTCCAAAATAGTGGGCTAGCTTATATCGATCAAAATACTGGCATGTTACAAAGTTTATTGCAAAACCCTAATATCGATGTAACTGCGGTAGATAGCACTGGCGCCAATATTTTAATACTCGCTGCTTATGCTAATTATACTATTCCCAGTACGATTGGTTTGGCGTATCAGATTGTTCAGTTCTTATTGGGCGTGCCAGCTGTCGTAAATAATATAAATGCCACTGATAACTCTGGTGCTGGCGCCTATACCTGGTCGCAAAGCTCGCAAAGTAGTTGGGCCACTGAGATCCAACAGGCCATCGCAGCCGCTGGGGGCACTACTTAAAATTATTTAAATTACAGATTAATTACGCGTTTAAATTTACTTAAAGCAAGTGCTAACTGCACACTAGATTTAAATTTTAGCACCTGCATACCACAAGCTTGTGCAGCCTGAAGATTTTTATCACGATCGTCGATTAATAGAAAATTATTATGGTTCGATACGCCCATAGGGCTACTCCCAGCCGTTGCATAAATGCTATGGCGGGCAGGCACCACGAACGTGAGTTTAGCTAAAAATTTCTTAAAAGCAGCCGGCTGGGGCTTACTAATATAATTATCACTAGCGCTAGCAACTAATTCACCGCTAAATAAACTAAAAATTTCGGGATATTTGTGTTTTAAAATCTCAATCGACTGCTCACCAATATTTGAAAATATTAATAGTGTATAATTTTGTGATTTTAAATCTTGTAATAATTTAACCATTTCAGGCTTGGGAATCTGGTTATTAATAACTTTCAGTGCAAACGGAATTACCCCAGTTAATTTGGGGTATTTAATTTTAATATTTAACACGGCCTGCTCGACTACCCCTCCAGTAAATAATAATTTTAGCGCGTCCCAAGCTAGCCCTGGAGTACCAGCAGCCCGTAAAACTAGTAATTTTTGTTTAAAACTTAGCTGCCAAAAATCT
The DNA here is from genome assembly GCA_035287785.1 of Candidatus Babeliales bacterium. GTDB lineage: Bacteria > Babelota > Babeliae > Babelales > JABDEC01 > CANKVQ01. The sequence continues at coordinate 3,159 of DATEBN010000102.1, read as the reverse complement.
TTGATCCCAGCCCAAATACTGAAACTAAAGATTACGCCATGTAAATCAAAGACTAAAATTGGTTTATGATTTTTTATATGCTTATTTAGCACCTTTTGACTCCTACCGTCATTTTGCAAGAACCAGGGTAATATACTGATCCAAGGCGCCATACCAATATGCGATTTTGCTATAAATACCAATTTAGATACTTCAGATAGAAATTAAAGCTAAATTAAAATTTTATGCCATTTTGTTTTCAGTTTGCTATACTCTAAAATTATATTAAATTTACTAATATTCTAACTGTTTTTTGTGAATATTATAGGATTTGTCGTATGTTTAACTTATCTAGATTTCGGGCTACTATCAGCACTAAATTAAACACCAATTGTAGCCCCGTTTTAAAACACTTAAATATTATAGGCGCCATATTACTCGCTAAGTTAGTAAAATTTAGCTATCTTGTCGGCTCACAGGCCAGTTTTTTTTCTGGGATTAATATTATTGCCCCGATGGCGGGGGTTTTAGGGGGCTTGTCAGGCGCATTAGTAGCTTTAAGCACTAAACTAATTTGGGGCTTAATTACTGGCGCAGGTTTATTGGGTTTAATTTTAGGTTATTTGCCCCATTTAGTAGCTAGTTATTACTGGTGCACTAAATTTAGATTATTTCGAATTTTATACCCATTAGCTTGCTTAGTAACTTTTGTGACTGGCACGAGTTTAATTTATGGCTTTGGTGCAAGTGCTGGCTTATATAGTTGTCTCTGGTTAATTCCAGCGGTGATTGGTACGCTTAATACTAATAATCGATTTTTGTTAGCTTTAGGCAGTACGTTTTGTGCCCATGCTACTGGCTCACTAATTTGGCTAACGTTGGTACCCATGACTAATTTACAATGGGTTAGTTTAATGCCCGTAGCTTTAATTGAACGCTGTTTGTTTGCAGCTGGCATGTATGCGGTATATCTATTATTTAATTATTTTAAAATATCCAACCTGGTGTTTACTTCTACTACCGAAAGCTTATCAGCATGAACCATATTCAGCATCTGGCAGCCGTGATGGACGGCAATCGCCGCTGGGCCCAACAGCGCGGATTAGCAAATTTTTTGGGCCATCGTAATGGTGTACAACCGATTCGTGAGATTATCGAAGTCTGTTTAAAACATCAGATTAAGTATTTATCGCTCTATGCCTTATCGACCGAAAATTTAAAACGGGGCACCGAAGAAGTAAATTTCTTGATCGATTTAATTATTCAGGGACTCACTGAGCATTTACCAGAATTTTTAGCTAATGGCGTACGAGTAAGATTTATTGGTGACCGGACTTATTTACCACTCGATAAATTATCACCAGATAAAATCAAACAAGTTAATCAAATCTGTGATCAAGTAGAATTAGCTACCGCCCACTTAGAGCAATTAAATCTAAATTTTTTATTTTGTTATGGTGCGCAACAAGAGATTTTAGCAGCTGCTAAAAAACTGGCTTTACGTGTCGCCACTGGTGAACTGCAAGTGCATAACATTACAGCCCAAGATTTAGAAGATAGTTTATGGACCGCTGGGATACCCGCACCAGACTTGATTATCAGACCTGGTAATCGACCATGCATGAGCAATTTTTTATTATATCAAGGGGCTTATAGTGAGCTATATTACACTGAAAAATTATGGCCAGCGATGCAGCAAGCTGACTTTGAATTAGCGTTAACAGAGTTTGGCCAACGACGCCGTAGTTGGGGTCTGACGGCACCAGCTGCGCAAGCGCCAGTGTAATTTATGGTTCGATACTTTTTCTACTATCGTAGAAAAAACTCACCACGAACGCACCTAGAAATAACTTTATTCTTTTATTTATAAGCAAAAATATTTAATATTTTATTATTACTTCAAGCTCAAAAACAGATTGCGTTCTTATACGTTCGTGGTGAGTGATTTTGAGTTTACGAAAAATCGTATCGAACCATGAAAACCAAAATTACAATTCTAGGTGCCGGCGCTTGGGGCCAAGCAATCACTAGTCTATTGTGTGAAATTAATCAACTGACCAATAATTATAATATTACACTCTGGTGTCATGAAACTAGTGTAATTACTAGTTTATCTAGCCCCCTGTCTAACACAAGCAGATCACAAAACCTAAATAATTTTAAAGATAATTTTACACTCGAGATCACGCAAGATTTGGCTCATGCGCTAGCAGATTGCGAATTTTTATTTGTCGCGATTCCAGTTAAATATTTGCGGGAAATTTTAACGCAAGTAAAAACTACGCCCGCAACAATTATTCTATTATCCAAGGGTATCGAGCAGACGAGTTTATTATTTTCAAGTGAAATAGCACAGGAAGTTCTAGGCTTAGATACCAAATTAGCTGTACTATCCGGTCCAAGCTTTGCATATGATTTACAACTGCAACAACCCACAGCCGTAGTTGTAGCTAGCGAAAATCTAGCCCTCGCACAAGCAATTAAAAATATTTTCGCGCCCCAAATAAACTATCAATTAGATCTCCCAGATTCCCAAAAAACTGGCCTAAATACTACTACTAGCACTCGAAATAATTTATATTTTCAAGTGCAAATTTCTACAGATATTTTGGGTGTACAAATCTGCGCGGCATATAAAAACATTTTAGCTTTGGGCACTGGCTTATTACATGGCGCCGGCTATCGCGATAATACCCGCGCTGCTTTTTTAACTATGGGTTTACAAGAGTTAAGTTTGCTGGTTAATAACCTAGCTACTGTTTATGGCTTAGCTGGCGTGGGCGATCTAATTTTAACGGCCTGTAGCGACAAAAGTCGTAATTTTCAAGTTGGTGCTAAACTGGGCGCGGGCATTAAGTTAGCTGAAATTATGCAAACTCCGGAATTGGCTAATTGCGAAGCGTTAAACACAGTTCAGTCGATTACGCTGTTAGCGCAAAAATTAAATTTAGATTTACCGATTGCCCAGGCGATTTATCAGGTAGTTTATGCTGACGCGTCGGTAGATCAAATTTTAAGGGCGTTAATAATATAAAATTTTAATGGCACTTAGAGGACCGTGTACCTGCGCCTAACAGCTTAGCCAGGCTACTCAGCATGCCTAGCTGTAAGTGGTGTGCGAATTTGGCAACCAAACCGCCTGGCTTGCATCGGGACAAGGCAATACGCTTTAAACCGCTC
>DATEBN010000101.1:0-2814 GCA_035287785.1 Candidatus Babeliales bacterium | reverse complement strand
TGTAGTTTTAGATGCTGGTTTACAAGCCCAAAATCAGGCGGATCGTAAAGCTATTCTCACAGAGATCATAGATTCAGATTTAAGTGATGCATCAGATGGGGTCATTAGGTTTTTAGCTTTTAAATTTTTGTTTCCGCTCCCAGTAGATGTAGTTGGTGTGGATCCTGATGATATAGCGGCAATTAGAGCGTTATTAATAAATAAATTAATGGATATGGTAAGCGCATTAGGCTAATTAAAATTTAAGCTATTGACTATAGTTAGTTATACCATGTAATATCGGAATATAGATCCGAATTTACATGGAGAGTTTATGAAAAGAATTATTTATCTCGAGTTAATCAAGCGACATTTTAGAATTCAGCCAATTTGTGCCATCTTAGGTGCTAGACAGGTTGGAAAAACTACCCTGGCTAGACAGTTTGCAGCAGAGTATACCGGTCAGGTTGAATTTTTTGATCTAGAGAACCCTACCCACCTAGCTAGCCTTGAAACCCCGATGCTAACACTTAGTAAATATAGTGATTGCTTGGTAGTAATTGACGAGATTCAGCGGCGACCAGAATTATTTCCGATTTTACGAGTTTTGGTAGATGATCCAGTTAAAAAATATCGTTTTTTAATTTTGGGCAGCGCTTCGCGTGATTTAATCTGTCAGTCTTCAGAAACTTTGGCCGGTCGGATTGGCTATATCGAACTACCCCCATTTACTTTATTGGAACTTTTGGGCATAAATTCAGCTACTATTAATAGTAGTAACCAAGAGCTTAAGGCTAGCGAGATTAGCGATAAATTGTTAATCCGGGGTGGCTTTCCCAAAGCTTACTTAGCTGAAACAGAGCCGGATAGTTTTTTGTGGCGCGAAAATTATATTAGTACTTTCTTAGAACGTGATCTACCTAGCTTTGGTTTTAATGTACCAGCCAATCAAATGCACCGATTTTGGATGATGCTCTGCTTTTATCATGGACAAGCATTTAATGCCCATGAAATTTCCCATGCTTTAATGCTTTCTGATAAAACTGTAACTAAATATCTGGATATCTTAGCTGGCACTTTTATGATTAGAATTTTGCAGCCTTGGTTTGAAAATATTAAAAAGCGTCAGGTTAAAACACCCAAAATTTATTTTAGGGACAGTGGTATTTTTAATACTTTGTCAGCAATACATTCGTTAACTGAATTAGCTAAGACCCCTAAAATTGGCGCACTCTGGGAAGGCTTTGCCTTAGAACAGGTGATTAATGGTTTACAGATTAAGTCTGGGGATTGCTATTTTTGGGCGACTTCTAACGAAGCTGAGCTAGATTTACTAATTTTTAAAAATGGTAAACGTTTGGGCTTTGAATTTAAGTATAGTGATAGTCCAAAGGTAACTAAGTCTATGCAGATTGCGTTAACAGATTTAAAACTAGATCATTTGTATATAATTTTTCCGGGGCAGATTAGTTTTCCAATTAGTGATCAAATTACGGCCTGTGGGCTTGATAAATTAAGCGCAGTAATAACTTTTAATGGTTTTTAATAGTGCAACTCACGTGATTGTGCTAATATTTTAAAATAACTTAAATCCATTCTTAAATCAGCGATTTTAGATTCTTATGCTAAAGCTCCAAAATTTAACTGTACAGATAAATAATCAAATAATTCTTAAAAATTTGAGTTTACAGGTTCAGCCGGGGACCGTACATGCTTTAATGGGTCCGAATGGCTCTGGTAAAAGTACTTTGGCTTATGCGATTATGGGGCATCCAAGTTGTCAGGTAACTACTGGCAATTTAATTTTTAGAGATCAAGATATTACCGATTTAGCGATCGATAAACGGGCTAGGTTAGGTATATTTTTGGCGTTTCAGTATCCTCAAGCAGTACCCGGTTTAAAAGTATTTAATTTTTTGAAGGCAGCTTACGAAGCGTTTAGAAATGTGTCCGCTACACCCCTCGACAGGCATCGGGGCGAGCGGGAAAAAATCAAACCAAGTAGCTTATCTAGCAATGAATACACTGAGCCGCTCATCCCGAGTGTAGCCCCTCGGAACTTTAGTGAAGTAGGGGCGGAGTCGAGGGACGGCGAAGGGAAAGTAAATCACCAACACACCCTATCTGTCACTGAATTTAAGCAAATTTTAGATCGTGCATTAGTTACTTTGGGGCTAAATCCCGAATTAATCGAACGTGATCTAAATGACGGCTTTTCGGGTGGTGAAAAAAAGCGCTTAGAAATGTTGCAGCTCTATTTATTGCAGCCGAAAATTGCGATTATCGACGAGATCGACTCTGGTTTAGATGTCGATGCGCTGAGAGTTGTAGCGCAGGTCTTACAAGCTTGTCGGGACCGTGATCCAGAATTTACGATTATTTTGGTGACCCACTATCGCAGAATCTTAGAATATTTAAAACCAGATTTTGTGCATGTCGTTGCCAATGGTGAGTTGGTTGCTTCTGGTGGTGCAGCGTTATCGCATAAAATCGATCAAAATGGTTATGGGCTCTATCTCTAATGTCTAACACCAAGGGCTTAAATATCGCCGTAGTGCGAGAGCTTTCAGCCCGTAAGTCTGAACCTGCTTGGATGTTAGCGTATCGCTTAAAAGCACTCGAAATTTTTGTAAATAAACCGCTGCCTACTTGGGGCGCTGATTTAAGCCAGTTAGATCAGCAGGATCTATATTATTATATTAAGCCAATTACGACACCTAAGCCTACTTGGGCCGAGCTGCCAGCTAAAATTAAAACTACTTTCGATCGTCTAGGGATTCCGCAGGCTGAGCAAAAAGTTTTAGCGGGTGTCGGCGCGCAGTTTGACTCAGAAGT
>DATEBN010000100.1:0-20937 GCA_035287785.1 Candidatus Babeliales bacterium | reverse complement strand
CGGTAGCGCACACGCAAGCCATTAAGCGTTGGCTCAAAATGCACGTCAGACGCGCCAGCTTGCACTGCTTGCGCAATGACTTGTTCTACAACTTGAACGGCATCCGCCATCTTAATTTAACCCCAATAGTTTTCACACGATATTTTATATAAATTATAACTTATGTCCCGATCATCCCGAGTGTAATCGAGGGACGAGACTTGCTATCTAATATCGTCTTCGGGTTCTAAGTTATCTAACTCTTCTAGATACTCATCATCGAGATATAGCTCCGCTTCGTCATCATCTGTAAGATCTTCGATATTGGTCAGTGACGGATCATAAAACTCTTCAATCGCATCAATAATTTCCCGTTGCAAACCCACACGTAACTCTACGACATAAGATTCATGCTCGCCGATAATCGCACACAGTTCATCCGTCGGCTCACTAGCAACCACCGTTAAAATATTGCCCTCGATTTGAATGGGAATAAAACAGTTCGTTAACATAAAAGCTTTAGGAAAATTTACGAGTAGTTCATGATCAAAAAGATAACCTTGAGCATCAAATGGCGGCACTTGATAATATTTACTCAAAGCTAACAACAGATCTGCTTTACTAATTAAACTTTCGCTCAGCAAAAAATCATCAAATTCGGCTTTAGATTCGCCTTTAAAATCATTTAGCAAATCACCCCCGACTGCTGTCGCTGGCAGCGAGCCCTGCTGTACCAAAATTTCCACTAAGCTTTGAATAAACTCTTTGTGTGACATACTAAAACCCCAGATCTATAAAAATATTATAAAATTAAGCAACTCTATAACCCATAAAAAAACCAAAGAAACCACTAATGACCGCTAGTAAATGAGTTTTGATCCATAAAACATAAGTATCAAATAGCACACCCACTGTAGTACTACCAGTAATACCAATTAAACTTTTAACATGAAACCATTGAATTAAAACTAAATTAAAACTTTCTAGCGCAAATACCCCTAAAATAAAAATAATTAAAGCTGCTAATGCCACACGGCTATATTTCTTAAATAAAAAACCAACAAAAAAACCTACGCCCATCACAGTTACCAATTGGACTACTACTGAAGTCGTAATATTTAAGCTAGTTAATCCACTATCTAATTTAGTTTTAAATTGATCTACCCAACCCATACCAGCTGAATGATTTACATCATTAGCGCTAAAATTAATTCCAAACATAAAACTAGTCCCCTGAATTAAAATTAAATATTTTTAACTTGCTGATAAATAGTAAAAAAATAATGGGCTTAATTGGAATAGATTTAAACTAAAAAAAGCAGCGCTCTGGAGAACGCTGCTTTATAATTGGCTAATCTTAAATTTAGCTGACTAACTCTTTTAGAGCTTTGCCTGGTCTAAATTTAGGCACCTTGCGAGCTGGAATCTGCATCTTTTTACCAGTTGCAGGATTCACGCCAACACGGCTTTTTCTTTTCATAACTGTAAAAGTACCAAAACCGGTCAACACCACAGTTTTGTCACCGCGTAACGACTTGCCTACTGTTTCAATGAAAGCTTCTAAGAAGTCTTTACAGACAGTTTTAGGTTGACGCGTAACCTTGGCCAATTGTTCGATTAACTTTGCCTTGTTCATATATCATCCTCTAATGTTTTTCTTTCCACAACCTTTGGCCGGCAAAACTAGTACTTACCTGATGATTAATCAGGTAAACGTTTTTGTCAAGAAGTTCAGTGAAAATTATTGAAAATTTATAATTTGATAAGTCACATAATAAATGGTGCCGAGAGCCGGACTCGAACCGGCACAGGCGTAAAGCCCGAAGGATTTTAAGTCCTTTGCGTCTACCATTTCGCCACCTCGGCACACCATACTATATGTCAAAAAAGTTTGGAGGCGGCACCCGGATTTGAACCGGGGGTGAGGGATTTGCAGTCCCCTGCCTTACCACTTGGCTATGCCGCCAATCAAACTTGGATATATTCTAGCATGTAAATTAAGATAATTTAAGCCCCATTTTAGCAGCTAATGCCTCTGTGGTAATTATTTTAATTTTATGGTCGTTAGTACTAGACTCTGGAGGTAGCGCTACCACAATATTTAAATAGCGCTGCTGAGCTGGCCCGGCAGTTGGCAAACCACGTTGACGCCATTCGGCCATTCCAGCTTCGTAAGCATACACCTGCTTAAAACCCAATTTCTGTAATAACTCTGCCGCATAGGCACTCGCCGTACAAAGATAGTTAGAACAGTAGACAACTAGTTCACGATTTAGATCTAAATCACGCACATAAGTTTCTAATTCTTCTAACGGGACATTAACTGAACCAGCGATATGACAATCTTGATAAAGCTCTGGCTCTAAAATATTTAGTACCAGAAGTTTATTTTTATCAGCACTAGTATTATCCCAGCAGCCTGGTAATAAAATTAATAATAAACTTATAGCAAACAGTTTTTTAAAAAACATACGCTCATCTCCTGAGAAACTAATGTTTTAATTAACACTCTGGAAGCAACGTGACCAGCGGACAGATTTCCAAAAATCGATCGGATGTCTAAGTAAATCTAAAATCCACCAACCGCTGTTACTATCGAGTGAAAAAATACGATAGACAATTTTGCCATGCACAAAATGTTGCTTGAGTGGCCCCCAAGCACGTGAATCATGTGAACCTAAACGATTGTCGCCCATTACCCAATACTCATCGTCAGCTATTTTGTAACAGAAACTATCTTTGTATTCGCCATTTTCAATATATAAACTAGCTGGTTCTTTAATAAATGGTTCACTATAATATTGTGCAATGGTAGCTCCCCGCTCAACGCCGCGCTTAGTCATATTATAAAAGGGCTGTTGATCTAATGGTGCATTAGGATCATAACTTTGCCAAACAATATTACTGCGCAGATTTTTTTCGGCATACGCAATTAGCGGATATTTATTGAGATATGGCTCGTCTAGTTTCTTAAACTCAGCTTCGCCTGATTTTTTAAGATAAACTATTGGCCGACCAGCTTCGATCTCACCTTTAATTTCGTCACCTGGTAAACCAATTACGCGTTTGGTCCAATTGGCTGGACCATAGACATAATTTTGCCATAAATTTACGATAATATTGTCAGAGTAATTATATTGGGGATCGTTAAAGCTAATAATATCGCCCCGTTTAATACTTCTAAATAAGACGGTAAATTTATCAGCAAAGAAACGTTCACCCACTAACATAGTCGTTTCCATCGAACCAGATGGCACTTGATATAACCCATAACCAAAAGTTCGGATTAAAAAAGCTACTAAAAGAATCGTAGCTAGTGATTTAAACTGTTCCCAACCCCATTGTAAATAAGATTGATTGTGCTCTGTCATAATTTCCCTTAATTAAATCAGTGTGAAAAATTTATTTTAAAATATTTAACCGTCGTTTAGGTAAAAACTTTAATGGATTAACCTGTGTTTTTCCATCATACACTTCAAAATGTAAATGAGAAGCGTCGCCATTACCAGTCCGCACTACAAAACCAGTGTTGCCGACTGTGCCAATGAGATCACCCTGGGTAATTTTCTGGCCAACTTTTACTACCATCGTATTTAAATGCGCATAACGCGTTTTAAAGCGCTGATTATGCTGAACTAGCACTGTATTACCATATCCAGCTAATCTACCAGCCTCTTTAACTACACCCCCAGCTACCGTATAAACTTTTGTCCCCTTCCGGGCTGCCAAATCAATCCCATAATGGAATTTATGCCCACGCGCACGATCATATCGCATGCCAAAAAAAGAACTTAACCAAAACTTATTTTTACCTAATGGCCAGCTACCAAAAGCTGGTGTATCGCCAGTTAAATTACTAATACTATCGCCAGCTAATAGTTTTTTACGGGCTTGCAATAACTGTTTTTGTCTTAATTTTGCACGTAAAAGCTTTTTTTTTCCGCTAATTCCAACTGTTTTAGTTTTTCAGTTTGGATTGTAATAGCTTGAATTAATTGTTGATTTAAGACTCGATATTGGGCCTGTAAATTAATTAACTGGACAGTTTGCGATCTAAGCGATTTATATTCTGCAAAAACTAGTAGCGCTAGCCCTAACGTGATACACGCTAATACTAACCAAAATATTTTGAGATAACGCTCTGTTAACATTTTGTCAGCCCATCTGCTGCTGTCCAACCAACTTGTAACCCATCTTCTGATTGCACAGCATACCAGCTTTGTGAATTTTGACCTAAAATTTTCACAAATTCCGCCAACCCCAAATGACCCACGGCCGGATAATTAGCGCCTGGACCAATCTGTAAAACGAGATTTGGTCGATTAACAATCGCCCACTCTTGTAAACTAAAATTATATTTAAAATATAAACTAGCAGCTAAAATTAAGTTTAAAAGAAATAGCAGTATGGTTCGTGACCGCTGAGCTTTATAAGCTACCCAACACCATAAAACTAATCCCAGTAAAAGTAATAACTGCAAAAATATTAACGGGATTTGGATTAAAACTTGCTGGATTTTAAGTTTTATAAAATTATAAAAACTATTAAATTTATTAATTTTTAAGACAGTTAATTTACTGTGATTAAAGCTATAATTACTAGAACTTTGGTTACTATTACTATTTAATTTATTTAACTCAGTTGTAAATTTGAGCGTTGGTTTAAAGCCAGCTGTGATTAATTTAGCCTGCGCTTGCAAAATATTTTGCGCACTAATTTTAGCTAGGTTAGTAACATAACCAAAAGTTTTTAGTTCTAATAATTGCGCCCGCTTCCAAAATAAACTCGCATCTAGATACTGATCTAAGTGATAGGCACTGTTGCCCAAGTTGTACCAAACTACGCTATTTTTAGGATTAATCGCTTGATACTCTGTCGATGCAGCTTGAAATTGGGCTTGTTGATATAACTGATTGCCCGCCAGAAAATGTTCTTGATTGGTCACAGAATGTAAGTTTAAGCCGGTGCATAAAATTCCTGCGATAACAATTCCTAGTCCCCTAACACGTTCGTGGTGCTTGTCCGCCATAGCCCTTGGGCGACGGCTGGGAGTGCCCTGCAAAGCCGTCCGGCGAAGCATGGGTGTATCGAACCATATCACAGTTTAGCTCCCCAAAATTTTAGCCAATCTCGCGCTGTCTTAACTAATTTTTGTAACTCACTGGCACTAATTTTATGCTTATCGAAACTTACATGTACTAAAAGTTGCCAAAACTTTGCCCAGCTAGTTAACTGCTCAACTTGTATACTAGAATTTAGCACTTGATCGACAACCTCTTGCTTAATTAATTCACTGGTATCAAAATTATTAACTCCAAAATTTTTAACTCCCAGCTTAACAAATAAATCTAAAAATATTTGATAGATTTTTTGGGGACTATCAGCTTGCATTAACGCTGATTCAGCGCGCTTAAAAGCCTGTTTTCGTACATAGCCAATCCGTCTACTATAATAGCTATAGCCAGCCAAAACTCCCAAGCTAACTAGCGCTAGAAGCAAACAACTAACTAAACCGATAAACCAGTTTTTTGGAATTAATAATTTTGGACCAGCATTAAGATTTAAATTACAAATAATAGGACTAAGTTCATGATCGATTTGTAGATCAGCACACGAATTTAGATCATAGTTTTTATAATTATTACTATTATTAGCGTGACTTAAGTTAGTAGCGCTACTGGCGTTACCTGAATTATTATGCTCGGGCGCGGTAATTATTAATTTGACTGGCTTAGTAGTTAATTCCTGATATCTAGCTGTTTCTGGATTAAAGAAATTTAATTTTTGGGCCGGAATTATAAATTCGCCGGTTTGCAAACCCTGAACGACAAAATCAAATTGTAATTTGTCTGGCGCTAAACGTACTGTCTTAGAGTAAAAAGCGCGTAACGCAGCTGGTAATTCAAGCTGGTCTAATTTAAGTTCATCTAAATCATACGGGCGCTGGGCATCACCAGTTAAAAATAAACTAATTACCCCACCCGCCCCTTTAGCTAAATCTGGCTTATTAACAGTCAGTTTAAAATCTTTAAAAGCACCAATTAAATTAATTTTAGAGCTATTAGCTTTATTTTGCGGCAAATTTTGTACGGTAATTTTTAAACTATTAGAATAAGCTTGATGTGACGTATACGAATTCATAAAAAACCAACCCGATCTGCGATTAGGCACCGCATAATCTAGTGCTAAGGCGGGAATTAAAAATTCGCCGGCCTGCGTAGCAGTTAGAATTTGCTCATAATCTTGATAGCTATAAGTAGAATTACGAATCACAATATTACCAGAACTAGCCTTATTTAACTGGCCAATTTTAAAACTCTTGTGACTAATTTGTTCTAGATTAGTTAACTGTAATTGCTCTAAGTTACTATAGATTCTAATAATCAGTTTAAATTTTTCGCCCACAAATACAGGCTTAATTGGCCCCAATAATTTTAAAAAGATCGGCTCGCTACGTAAACTATTATTTGAATTATTAGTACGCCCATTATTACTGTGATTATTGCTAGAACTACTAGCTAGGCTATTGGCTAGCCCACTATTATTATTGGTATTATCTAGTCCCGAATTATTGGAGTCACCTGAATTATTACTATCTATAACCTGGAATGCTAACTGATTAGATTTAATTAACTTACCATTAACAGATAGCTCTGCTGGACCAAGCGTGTACTGCCCAACTTGATCAATCCGTACTACATAGCTATAAGTTCGATGGGTTTGCGTCACGCCATTCATCACACTTAAGCGATTGACTACGCCATTATTTTTGTGCTCAAATTTTTCTAAATTTAAAATTTTATTAAGTGTAACATTTTGCTGCTGCCCGCTTTCTAAATCTAGATCTACGGTAAATGGCACACCAACTGTGGGTTGTCTCAAAATCTGGCCAAAGTGATCGTGTATACTCAGCGTGACCTGAGTATCTATAGCACAACTGTCAAAGCTAACAAACAAACTAGCTGCCCACAAAAGCACGTACAAAAATTTGATAGCCCGCTCCCCGCTACGTTCATGGTGAGTTTTTTCGACCTTGGGAGAAAAATTATCGAACCATATACGCATAATTTTCACCAGTTATTGCCCTGATCTGCAGAATTTTGACCGCCTGATTGATTCATTTGATATTGCATAATCTGTTTATTAACCGCTCGATCGCTAGCCTGTGCAGCTTGCATTAGTTCTTTTAACTCTGGATCAAGCTTAGCTTGTTGATCTGGTCCAGAGCTACTTACTGGTACTTGTTGCGCCTGTCCCGAACTGCTGTTTTGCTCGCCAGAATTATCTGCTGGTGTTGGTTTTTGTTCAGCAGAATTTTTATGCTCTGACCCAGTACTAGCTTTAGGTTTTTGGTCACCTGATTTTTGATCAAGGTTATTTTTTGGAGCTTGATTATTTTGCTGATCACCTAACTGATCTTTGGGAGCTTGATTTTTAGAGCCCTGATCTTGTCCCGAATTATCTTTAGCAGCTTGCTCTTTAGATTTTTGGTCTGGCCCAGAATTTTTTTGCTGATCTTGCTGGTCTCCAGACTGATCTTGACTATCTTTAGAGTCGCCCGAATTATCTTTAGATTTTTGTTCTTGCGAATTTTGATCTTTTTGATCTTCAGACTGATCTTGATCTGGTTTATTATCAGGCTTATTTTTTTCTGGATTATCTTGCTGCTGCTGTTCTAAGATTTTCTTTAATTTTTCATAATTATCTTTAATACGCTGATCATTAGGATCAAATTTTAAAGCAGTTTTATACTGCTCTAGCGCTTTTTCTAATTCGTTTAATTGTACACTACTATTGCCAGCATTAAAATAAGCTTCGGCCCGTTTTTTGGTCGTTAAAGCTTCGGTAGCGCCTACTTGCTCAAAACATTTACGGGCTTCCGTATAATTTTTATTTTGATATGCGGCTGCGCCAAGATTATATAACGCTGTACTATCAGTATAATCACTACGCACTTGCGTTTGATAATAACCCTCAGCTGTCACAAAATCCTGCTTTTGATAAGCGCCATGCGCCAAATAATCGGTCACAAAATTAGCTTGGATAGTTAATACATTAGTAGTTAGCCAAACTGTTGCTAATATCAGAGCAGCTTTTCGCCCTAAAAACATGCTCACTCCATGATTTAAATAAGTTTTTAATAATGTTTAGTAATCAAATAATTATAAACAGCGCTGGCTAAACAGGCAAATTTATATTAGCCATTCTAATAACAAGCAAAATAAACTAGCACCAGCTAAATATGGGTATAATTCGACCCGTTGCTCCTGCTTAGTACCAAACGACTGACGTTCATATTTTTCAATCGCCAATTTAATTTTTTGTAAATCACTGTCATTTTGTTCACTAACACGCGTATATAAACCGTGGCACGCTTGCGCCAAATCAGCTAACACCGACTCATTTAATTTTGAAATTACGACTTTACCAGACTGATCTAGCTGATGACCAATTTGTTGTCCCTGCAAATCATAAGTCGGAATTGGGCCACCATCTAGTGACGCTACGCCAACGGTAAAAATATCTAAATGTTGCGCTAGAGCCTGTTGTTCTACAGCATGTAAATCAACTGAGAAATCTTCGCCATCTGTAAAAACTACCAATAATTTAGTTGCTTGAGCTGCAGTGGCACTATTAGCCGACATCTGTAACGCTGTACTAATAGCTGAATCTAATGCTGTACCACCGGCAGAGATAGTTTCGACATCTACGTCATCTAGGAACATATTTAAAGCTGCCCGATCTTTAGTTAAAGGGCACTGCGCAAAAGCGGTATTGGAAAATAAAATTAAGCCTACTCGGTCTGCTGCTAATAGATTAACCAGTTTTTTAATTTTAGTTTTAGCTAATGCTAATCTATTCGGCGTTAAGTCACGCACTAACATACTACGTGAAACGTCTAAGGCTATTAAAATATCACGACCCTGCTGCTGCACTAATTTACCTGGTTGCGCTAGTTGGGGTGCCAAGGCTGCTAGACCCAAAAAGATTAAACTAAAAATTAGTAAGCTAGTTTTTAAAATTAATTTAAATTTCGCATAGCCAACTAAACTAGTTTTAATAAATTTATTTAATAAAATTTTTTGAATGTAAACTCGATAAATAATTAAAATCAAAGCTAAAAGCACTAGGTACCAGTACCAATTTAGCCCCATAAATTGGCTAAATGCCCAGTCACCCCACCGAAGATTAGTTAATAAATCGTGCATAAAACTCCCGCTGACACACTAAAATTTTAATTTATGCCCCGCCACATAAAATTACGTAAACCTAATTCTAATAATATTAAGCTTATTATTACTAATAATAAAACCCAGGCTAGTTCATACCGGTTCGTAAAAACATCTGAATTATGCTCAACTTTTTCCAACTGATCAATTTTTTGATAAATCTGATTTAATTCGCGCGTATTTTTAGCTTGAAAACTCTGACCACCGGTTTTATGGGCAATCCGTTCTAACAAATCTAAATCTAGTTCTACTGGCACCGCTTGGCGGCCAAAAATTGTATCAATATAGGCGCCCCGTAGATCACCAATGGCGATTGTATAGACCTTTATTTTTAGCTCTTGTAATAATTTTAATGCTAAATCGGGCTGAATATCTTCGGGTGTCGGTTTACCATCAGTTAATAAAATAATTACTTTGCTTTTGGCCCGTGAATGCTGCAAACGATTAGCGGCTGTTACCAGCGCCTGTGCTAAAACTGTGCCATTGGGATTAATGAAACCCAATTGTAAATCAGTGATAATTTTTTCTAAAATTTTCTTATCAAGTGTCAACGGACAACGTGAAACGGCATAACGACCAAACACTACTAGTCCTAGCGCGTCATTTTCTCGTTGGGCCATAAATTTTAAAGCTTCTGCTTTAGCAATTTCAAATCTACTACGCTCTTCACGCGCGCTGTCGTAAAGCTGCATACTACCAGAGACATCTAATGCTAAAATAATATCTATCCCGTCGACCTTAATTTTCGAATAATGGTCGATTAACTGTGGACGCGCTAATACACTAACTAATAGTAAACAGCTGGCTAGTCTTAAGCTAAATAAGACTGGGCGCGCATAATTTTTAAGACTCAGCTTATTTTGCGCTAAGTAATTACTAATAAAGCTGGTTAATGGATACTGATATTTAATTCTACGCCCATAAAACCATATATAAACGGCTGCGAGTAATACTAAAGTGCTAATTAATAGATACTGGGGAGCTGCAAATTGAAACCTATAACTCATAAACTCTCAAACTCACTTGCTTCAAAAAATATTTAAAATTTTTAGTAAATATAGCGCCCCTAAGATAATTTGTCAGTTTTTAGATATACCCCCCAAACTCTTGTATTTCTAAACCAACCTAGCTTAAACTATCACTAATCCGGAATTGGATTCCGAAAAAGTAAGCATAAAACCAGTTATTAATTTAGATAATAATTATTAAAAAAATTAATTTTAAGGGAAAAAATCAGGTGGCCAAAAAAAAATATATCCCTAGAGCATTAGAAACTAGTTTGATATCAGCAGCCAAAGAATTTTCCGCCGTGGCAATTTTGGGACCTCGTCAATCTGGTAAAACAACGTTAGCTAGATATAAATTCCCCAAGCATAAATATATTTCCCTAGAAGATTATGACTTGCGCGAAATAGCGAACACCGATCCCCGCGGCTTTTTAAACGATTACCCCAGTACTGCTGGCATAATTTTAGACGAAATTCAGCATGCCCCTAAGTTGTTATCTTATATTCAAACAATTATAGATCTGGCACTTGACCCAAATCATAAATCTAAATCTAAACGCGGTTTTTTTATTATTACAGGTTCGCAAAACTTTCTGTTGAATCAAGCGATTTCGCAGAGTTTGGCTGGCCGCATTGCGATCTTAACTTTATTACCATTATCGATCGCAGAGCTCACTAAAAGTAAATTATTGCCTAGTAGCGTCGAAATCGCCGTTTTTACCGGTGCTTACCCAGTTTTGTATACCGAAAAACGCTCTATTACTAGGCTCTATCAGGGCTATATTAACACTTACTTAGAACGTGATGTCCGACAAATTAAAAATATTCCAGATTTAAATTTATTTAAAAAATTCTTATCACTGTGCGCTGGTAGAATTGGCCAAGAAGTAAATTACAGTAGCTTAGGCAACGATTGTGGCTTAGACGATAAAACTGTTAAAGCTTGGTTAAGTGTCCTAGAGGCCAGTTATATAATTTTCTTATTACCGCCCTATTATAAAAATTTTGGCAAACGCTTAATCAAGAGCCCCAAGCTATATTTTATTGACACTGGCTTAGCCTGTACACTCTTGCGCATTAAATCAGCTGCAGAATTATTAGATAGTGCTATGCGGGGGCCATTAATCGAGAGTTTTATTATTTCAGACCTACTAAAGCAACAGTATAACCAAGAGTTATTACCCAGCATTTACTTTTGGCGTGATCTCTCTGGCAACGAGATCGATTGTATTATTGACGAAGGTAGTACCATTGTGCCCGTGGAAATTAAAGCTAGTAAAACAGTAATTTCCGCTTTTTTCAAAAATCAAAGCTATTGGCAAACACTGACCTGCCCAGTTCAGCTCCAGGTAAGCACACCTAAAACAAAGCGCACCGCACCCCTCACCTTTTACGTGATTTATAGCGGTGATACTAATCAAAAGTGGCCCCAGGGTCAAGTCTTAAGTTGGCAAAACATTGGTAATCTAATCCGTACGATTATTAATATTTAGTCAGTCCACAATTGTTCCATCAGGGCGCATTAATACCCAGTTATCGTTGACCAATACCACACGTTCGCCCTCTTTGGCGCCTAGATCAGGAACAGCACCTAACCCAATTAGAAAATTTGTTAGTCCGGCATTCATGGTCACTGGCGCTACTGTTCCGCCTAAATCTAGCAAACGTGCTTGCCCCTCAGGTGCATAATTAATATCAAAGCCTCTATTAACCATCGCAGCAGCATACTCTCTGAATGGGCGCGATATATTTGCAAAGTCACCCATACGCAGCAAGGCAGCTAGATGCCGGTAGAATACATCATTATTTACCGATTCTTCTGCAACCGCTTGTAAATTAACAATCATGGCACAATTAATTAATACGCTTAATAGAAATAAAATCTTAAAATTTAGCTTCATCATCAGCTCCACTATTTAAATGCTGCCCAAACTCAGCTTTTTCAGACTAGCCGATACAAATTCAGTCAGTAATAATATGGTAGCAAACCGCTTCTTCCAAAAACAATAGTTTTATATTTTTTAAACCAAAAAAGTTGTATCCCAGGCCACGCTAAACTATAGTTTATCCAGAATGAACCTAGGGATCGGATGCGACGGTGAAGAAACCCAGCGAAACTGCAATAGCCTATAGTAAGTTACTTCGAACTATATCGAACCATACTTAAACTGTAGAACTAGAGTAGCTTTATTTAACCTAGAATAGTTAAATAGCAACCAGACATTTGACTTTTAGAAAACAATTACCTTATTATAAAATATATTTTTATTATAAATTATAGTTTATGTGTAACTTACTGGTTTACAGATTAGAGCTAAATTAGCTTTGTACTTAACATAGAGTTATGAAAAACGGGGATTCCATTTAGGGGGGTACTGGCTTATGAAAAAATTACTAATTGTTGAATCACCGGCCAAAATTAAAACGATCACCAAGTTTTTAGATCGTGACTTCCGAGTCATGTCCACCATTGGGCATATTAAAGATTTACCCCCCCGTAAAATTGGGGTCGAGATCGCCAAATCTGGCGAAATTACACTAGAATATGACGTTTTAAAAGACAAGCAAAAAGTAATCACTGAAATTGTGCGCGAAGCCCAAAAATGTGGCGAAATATATCTAGCCCCCGATCCAGATCGTGAAGGTGAAATTATTGCCTGGCATATCGGTCAAGATATTGCTAAAGCGATTCCCAAGGGCACTAAGATTTTTAGAATTACTTTCAACGAAATTACCAAAGAAGCGATTCTCGAAGCGATCGCACACCCAGGCGAAATAGATGCCCGTAAAGTCGCCGCACAGCAAGCTCGTAGAGTCTTAGATCGGTGGGTCGGCTACCAAGTTTCGCCAATACTATGGCGTAAAATCTCTAAGGGCCTCTCAGCTGGCCGTGTACAATCAGTTGCTCTAAGATTAATCTGCGATCGTGAAACTGAAATTTTACATTTCAAAGCGGTCGAATATTGGACTATCGATGCGATTTTTAAAACTAAACTAGCTGAATTCAGCGCTCAGTTAACTAAAGTTAATGGTAAAAAAGCAGAACCCAAAACCCAAGCTGAGTCCGAACAAATCACTAATAAATTACAACACGCACAGTACACTGTCAGCTCGATCGAAGATAAGCAACGCCTCAAAAACCCGTTGCCACCCTTTATGACCAGCACTTTACAACAAGCTGCTTATAACAGGCTAGGTTTTTCAGTTAAGAAAACTATGCAGCTAGCCCAAAATCTCTACGAAGGGGTCACTTTAGACGACCCTAACAGCCCCATTGCGCTGATTACGTATATGCGTTCAGATTCCCTGCGAATCGCCGATTCCGCTGTAAAATCTGCGCGTGAATATATTGCTAGTAACTATGGCAAAGATTATTTACCAGCTAGCGCCAAAGTTTACGCCAAAGCTGGCAAAGCCCAAGATGCGCACGAAGCGATTCGACCGATTAAAACTGAATTAACGCCCGAAATTGTGCAAAAATATGTGGCAGCTGATCAGGCGAAATTATATAAGCTAATCTGGCAAAGATTTATGGCCACTCAAATGAACCCAGCG
Source organism: Candidatus Babeliales bacterium (assembly GCA_035287785.1). Taxonomy (GTDB): domain Bacteria; phylum Babelota; class Babeliae; order Babelales; family JABDEC01; genus CANKVQ01. The sequence continues at coordinate 7,166 of DATEBN010000100.1, read as the reverse complement.
GTTTATGCTCAACGCCAAGTGACTATTAATGGCGTTAATAACAGCACTGCTAAACCAGATAATTTTGAGTTTAAAGTAACTGGTTCAACACTGATTTTCGATGGCTTCTTAAAAGTTTATAATCTAGACGAAGAAGATGCTGAGCAAACTGTTAAAATTCCGAAAGATCTGGCTGCTAAGCAAAATTTAGATTTAAGTAAAATCGATCCTAAACAACACTTTACGCAAGCACCGCCCAGATACTCTGAAGCGACTTTAGTCAAAGAGTTGGAAAAAGAGGGCATTGGACGACCAAGTACTTATGCTACGATTTTAAATACGATTCGTGAACGCTCTTATACGACTCTAAACGATAAAAAGCGCTTTGTGCCAACTGAATTGGGTCTGGCAGTTACCAAACTATTGGTCGAAAATTTACCCCATATCATGGATCCTAAGTTTACGGCCCACATGGAAGAAGATCTCGATAAAATCGCTGAAGGTACGCTGGAGCGTGATAGTTTATTAAATGAATTTCATACTAATTTTAAAGCCGATTTAGAACGGTTCCAGGAGTCAGGCGCTCGGGCACCGCAAGTCACTGATATCGCCTGTCCCCAGTGTCATGACCGTAAACTAGTCATTAAATTTAGTAAGAACGGCGAATTTTTAGGCTGTGCTGGTTATCCAGATTGTAGTTTCACTTGTAACTTTGAAAAAACTGAGACCGGCGAGCTAAAATTATTAGAGAAACAAGCTAACAAAGCGGAACTTTTAGCCGAGACTTGCCCTAAGTGTAATACTAATAAATTACGTAAAATGGTCGGTCGTTTTGGGCCCTTTATTTCCTGTTCGGGTTATCCAACTTGTAAGTATATTCAAGTTGAGAAATTGGGGATCAATTGCCCAATTTGTAAGACTGGCGAGATTATTAAACGCCAATGGCGCGGTGGTAGCTTCTGGGGCTGTAATAATTATCCAAAATGTCAATTTGCGATCTTTGGTGAACTAGTTGAGCAAGCTTGCCCACTCTGTCAGTTGCCGATTTTAAGTAAAAAAACTGATCGTACTGGTCAAGAAGTTTACAGCTGTGGTGCTAAAACTTGCACTTATAGCTCTGACGGTTCTAAAGCCACTTATTTAGCTCGAAGTAATAATAAAACTAGCAGTAAAGCTAAAAGTAGTAAGAGTACCAGTAAAAGTGCAAGTAAGAGCTCTAAAACTAAAGCTAATAGCAAACCTAGTACTAGTGAAAAAGCTACTAAACCTAAGAAAACTGTGGGTACTAAGAAAGTTATCAAGAAATCAGTAACTAAGTAATCTCCGCCACCTAGATATCTGGAATCTTGAGTGAGTAAATTTCCCAGCCACCTAAATATCTGTAATTTTGAATAAACATGGACATCTGGAAAAATTTTCCACTACCTAGGTATCCTGCGAAGTCTGGCAGAACTTTACGCGGAGCCTGAAAGCACCCCCACCACCTAGGCATGCTGAGTAACCCTACGAAGCTTTAGCGAAGTATGGGTGTATCGAAGTATTAATAAACTTAAGTTTTAAACTACTTAACCCCTAGATTACACAAACTAATGGTAAATCCAGCGGATAGTAGCATACATAAAATTATCATAAATTGTGTCATCATAACCCCCCGAGTCTCACGAGGCCCTTCGTAGCCTTTGGCAAAGTAGGGCAATATCGAACCATTTACCTCAGAGTAGCCTGCCCCTACCCCAAAAAGCAACAGTTTAGATAAAATTAACCCCTGTTTTAAATATTTTTATCCAAAACATTAAACCATTGCTTTTCGCTTACCAGATTTACTAACCTGTAATCATTAATAGAAGTAATTATAAAATAATTAAAAAATAATACTTAAAACTTATAATTTTTGGGGGTTTTCATGAAATTAAGCCTGAAACAATTCATTATTAAGTTAGCTGCTAGCATAATATTTAGCTGTTTAAGCGTGAGTTTTAGCTTAATTCAAGCCCTCGACGAAAACCCTGTTTATGCTCTTTGCAGTAATCCTGCTAATTATTCGCAAGCTAAATATCAATATAGTAGTCCCGGCTGTAAAAATATAAAATGCGCCGAACCTTTTAATGAATCTATAGCAATTGGTACACCAACTAACTGGGAAGCTTATGGTTATCGCGATCAAGCAACGTGTGCTGCTAGTAAATACTTACCCAATTATTATGAAATAATTGGATTATCGAGTGACATTTTGACTGTTCCTGACCCAACAAGCGCAATTAAAACAGCTATTGATACAGCACTGATGCGTAAAGCAGAACCAGGCGAGCTTAGAAAAATGGCTAGTCCTGGGAAAGGAGATTTTCCTTTCGCAATTAAAACACCCAGTATTAATGAGCTAGCGGCCGAAGAATTACGTAAACGGCTGATTTCAGCACGCCTACAAATCGGCCGAACATCCAATCGGGCTACATATAATCAATTATTAAGCAATAGTGGCATAAAAATCTGGACCGATCAATGCTTGGATCGCTTTTTAACCGGTGCCTATGCTCGTTCTGTATCAGCTTTTGCTGCTGCAGCCCAAGCAGCCAACGCCGCAGCTAAGGAGTCTTTAGCTAAAGGTCAACTAAGGCAAGCTGAAGAAAACGTGACAGCGGTACAAAATTTAGCCAATGATATTCAAAGAGCGGCAGATAAGATACCTACTGAAGCAGCATCTCAAACCTTAGCTCAAAACATCGTAGCGTTAGCAGCAACTGTTAAGGCCGAATATGATACTGCCGTAGCCAGCAGTGGCAGTGGCGCTGGTGGCGACACTGGTGCTAGAATAACTGAATTAACTAGCCGTGTAATCGCATTAAAAGATCAGGCGCTAGAAGATTTAAAAAACAATAACTTACACGCTGGCGAAAAGAAGTTACTTGATGCTACTGAAATTATGCTTGAAGCTAAAAATTTAGCTGATAGTCTACCAAAAGCAACCAGCGCCACATTAATTAAAGATACTAATATAGTTTTAGAATCAGCTATGCGTAGAATATTGAAAGAATTTTCACAAAGCGATATAAGAGCAGATTTTGAACGACTAACGAAAGAAGTTGAGCGTGAAATTGCAAACACTAGGACTATCACAGACAGTAGTATTAGAGCAGCTAATATTAACACTATCGACAGAAAAATAGAGCAGATTAAATCTAAGATAGCTTATTTATCCAACAATCAAGTTGAGAGAAATTTTGCTGACGTATTAAAACGAAATTTACAAATACTAGGCAAAACTAAACAGTCTACCACCGCAAGCGAAAAATATGAGCTTGAACGAAGCATACAAAAAGAGATTAACGATGCAAATAGAGCTTGCAATGGTACAAAATCAGAACTCGACAATGATATATTTGGTATTAAACCTGATGGTAGCGCTGACACTGATGTTAGCCGCGCTATATCAACATTGATGAGTCATGCAGATGAGGTATTAAAGACAATTACCACTAAAGAGATAACACCTGCTATGGAATTACAAGCAACTAATTTTGTAAATCTGACAGACAATATTAAACGTATAGATTTTGCAATTACTTTCATTGATGGAGCTTTTAAAACCGCTGATAAAATTAGACCTAAAATTAGTAACATAGAAGCTTTACTTAAAGCAGCTAAGACTAATATTGATACAGCAAATTTGCCACAAGCTGATACAGAAATTAAACAAGCTATTAATACGATGAAAGAAATCCAGAATGATTTAGTGAAGAAGTTATCATCAGAAGATGAAATTCGACGCTTACATGACGATATAACTAAGTTTGTAAATGAAGTGAAGAGCATTGCCGATAATAGTACCATTTTCCCAATTCATGGCCCTACTTATGTGAACTACATAAAAGATTTAGCCACTAATTTACAAGCATTTGCTACACGCCGAGTACGCTTACTTACTAACCCACCTACAATTTTCACAATAATTGCAGAAACCAATCAAAAGATCGCTGACACACGCAGAACTTATGAATTAGCGACTACTGGTGGTGGTACAGCTGAATCTAAAGATGGCTCAGGCGGAGGTGCCGGTGATTCTACAGGAGCAGGCACTGGTACTGGTACAAGTGGTGGTGGCGGCAGCGGTGGTGGAACTGGAGCTGGAACAGGTGCTAGTGAAATCGATAGATTATTAAGAATTGCTGAGCAAGCTGCTGGTGCTGTTACTACAGCATTAATGGCTGGTAATCTTGATGAAGCTGAAAGACAAGCTACAATTATTAACGATTTATTAGATGCTGCTAGAACAACTGGTGATGACACAGGTAAATTAAAACGAATTTTGAAAATCAGCAAAGATGTAAAAACTGAGATCGATAGATTTAAAGCTGCTCATGCCGGTGGCGGTGGCGGCGGTGGTGGCTATGCTGAATCTAAAGGTGGCTCAGGCGGAGGTGGTGGGGCTGGGACAAGTAAGCCAGCGGGTAAGCCAGCAGGCAACTTAGACGATTTACAAAGAGAGTTGACAAGACTATATCATAGTACGTTTAATACCCCACTTGAGCCAATAAGCCTTAGAATCCAGAATATCCTATTTCAAGTAAAAACAACTACTGGCGATTTAGGTAGCTATCTACGCAGTCTCAACCAAGATTTATTATCTCTCACAGATGATAGCGTCACCAAACTACTGGGTAATTTAAAAACAGCTACTACCAAGTTCTTTGCCGACGCGCAAGCCAATTACCAATGGTCTAGTGGCGATGTGGCAAACTTTACTAAAATACAAAATAGTTTGAATGGTGTAGCGCAAAATATTCGTGATTTATATCAACAGATTGAAGATGCAGCACTAGAAAGAGTTGCGATTGCGGTCGGTGCCAGCGAATTGCGAGTGGAGATTAGGGGAATTGAAAGGCTGATCGCAGATGCCGAAGCTGTGCCAACTAGTACCGATATCCACAAACTGGAGAACTTAAAACGATCTATTGATCGTGTGAAAGATGCTGCTGCTAAACAATTAGCTACAAATTTAAGAGCCGCTGAAAAGTCATTTTATGACATTCAGTCAGCTATTACAACGTATTTAAGCGTCTTAAAACCATGGGGGGCAATAAATATTGGTACGTTACCCACTATTGCTATGCGATTAACAGAGATTGCAGCGATAGTTCAACGACGTTTTATAACTAAGCTAGATCGCGACCTAGAGGCTCTAAAAACTCGCATTGAAGCAATTAGAGCTCGTATGGGCAGCGGTGGTGCAGCTACAGGTGGTTCTACAGGCACTGGTGCTGGTGGTGGAGCAAGTACAGGAACAGGTGCTGGCGATGCGGGAGCTGGCGGTGGTACGGGCACAAGTGGTGACAAAGCTACAGGTGGCGGTGCCGGGCCTAGCAGTTCTACGGGAGCTGGCGCAAGTGCTGGTGCAGCTATACCAATTCCAGTAAAATTCCCAGAATTTATTAGTTTAATAAATAACCAATTTAAAAAGGATCCTACTAATAAAAGCATCTTAATCGCTATACAAACAGGTTTCAACACCTCAGGCAAAACTAATGCTGGAATTGTTAATTTCTTAGCTAGAGAATTCAAGTTAGATAAGAATGCTAATGCTGATGCTGTAAGCGCTAAATTAGCAGAATTAATTGCTGCACTTTAAGCTTAACTGAGTCAACTAAATCACTAGTCACAGGCGACAAACTAATACTAATATCTTACGATAAACGGGTGCCGTTAGGAACAACTCCTAGCGGCGCCATTCTCTGTAGATTGCCGTTAGCATCTTTAGCTAATAACATCATGCCTTGCGATTCTAAACCTAGCATTAGTCTGGGCTTTAGATTTAAGACAAATAGCGCTTGGCGGTCTAATAGATCAGCTGGCGCGAAGTGTTGTTTGATCCCCGAGAGAATTTGACGTAGGCCATAAGTGCCACAGTCGACCTGTAATTTATATAATTTGTCAGATTTTTCGATCGTATCACAAGCGATAATCGTGCCAATTACTAGTTCGATTTTAATCAAATCTTCGATAGTAATATAATTATTAAGATTTTCGGTAATATTATTTTCGGTAGACATAATAGCTTTTTCGATACTTATTTTCTTTTGATCATATCTGGTAAATAATGGCTCGCCAGCTTGTAAATTAAAACTTAAATCCCAGGGACTATTTTTTAGTTCGAGAATTAGATTTTTAGAATTATTTTTTAAATCTAGCACTAATTTTTGTCCTAAACGCTGTAACAGTTCTTGCGACTTAGCTGGTAAAACGGGCCAACTTAAAATTGCTACAGCACGTAAAACGTGACTCACCGCTGACAAAACTTCGATAAACTTATTACAGTCAGTCTTAGCTAAAACCCAGGGTGCCTGTTCGTGAAAAAAAGCGTTAGTTAATTTAATTAATTTCCAGAGCTCAGCCAACGCTAAATAATAATAGTTAGCGTGCATATACTGCGCATATAACTCTAATATTTCTAGCGCGCTAAGCTTTAATTTTTGGGAACTCTCAGACCAGTTAGTAATTACGGGCAAACTAGCACAGTTATTCTGTGCGGCTAATTGCACCGTACGATTTAATAAATTTCCTAGATCGTTCGCTAAATCACTAGAGATCTTTTGCTCTAAATCTAAAATACTAAATTCCGAATCACGCGTAATCGCCATCTGGCTAACTAAATAATATCTGACTTGATCAGCACCATAAGTTTTTAATAACTCTTCGGGGTCAACGGTATTATTTAACGACTTAGACATTTTTTGATCGTTAATTTTTAGCCAGCCATGTACTAATAACTGTTTCGGCAACGGCAAATCACTAGCCATTAAAAACGCCGGCCAATACACTGCATGAAAGCGCACAATATCTTTGCCCATAACTTGTAAATCAGCCGGCCACCAAAAATTAAACTCGGAAAGTTTAGCTGAATTACCGTAACCAACACCCGAAATATAATTATTTAGTGCATCGGCCCAGACATAAGTAACATGTTTACTATCACCCGGAAATTTGATGCCCCAAGTCACGGTACTACGTGATAAACAAAGATCGTGTAAGCCGGATTCGACAAATTTAATTACTTCGTTGAGCCGCTCTTTAGGCACAATAAAATTGGGATGCTGGGCGTAAAAATCTAATAACTGATCTTGATATTTAGATAACCTAAAAAAGTAATTCTCTTCGGCTAAATAACTGGTCGAGCGCTGACATGCAGGACAGAG
>DATEBN010000099.1:0-8489 GCA_035287785.1 Candidatus Babeliales bacterium | reverse complement strand
GTTTCGCAAGATAAATTTGTGGCTGATTTTAACAGTCAGGCCGATAGCATTATCAAGCCGTACTTAGTTGAGCGGTGCCATTGTTGCCCTAGAGGTAATAAATTAATTTATCAATATATGCGGACAGCCCTTTTAGATACAGCGCTCCAGACACGTGCTGCGCAAATCTCGTTGATCTCCACTAATCGACAGATGTGGCATTTGTTTGGAGATTTTTTTATTCCAGTAGCACCATTAGATGTTTTTGCATTTGAGGGTGAAAGAGCTGTAAATAAGCAGCAATTGGCAATTTATGCTACAGCTAAAAAAATTCAAACAGCTTTTCGTGGTCATAGGGCGGGGCTGCATGCGCGTGCATATGAAGCTCGGGTAACTAGATTTTTAGATGCTAGTCGGAAAGATGCGGCAGCAACTAAAATTCAAGCTGTTGCGCGGGGCTGTAAAATTAGGCATCAGCTTGCAGCAAGAGTTGAGGTAGTATAAAACAACTTAAATAAATAGGGCCAAGTAGATCTACTTGGCCCTATTTATTTATAAACTATTTAATAGAGTTATTCCGTAATACTAGTAATTAGTACATGCCTGGCATGCCACCCATACCGCCCATGGCAGGTGCAGCTGGTGTTGCAGCTTTTTCTTCCGGTTCTTCAGAGATCATGGCTTCTGTAGTTAACAATAAACCAGAAATTGAAGCAGCATTCTGTAAGGCTGTACGAGCGACTTTAGCTGGATCGATAATTCCAGCTGTGATCATATCGGTATATTGACCAGTTTTAGCATCGAATCCGAAAGATACACTAGGGTTCTTTTTAACTTCGTTGACAATCACCGAAGCTTCATGACCAGCATTAGTTACGATCGCTCTGATTGGTTCTTCTAAAGCACGGTAGACAATTTGCACACCCAGTTTCTCGTCGTTTTCCAAGCCAGTTAAACTATCTAAAGCTTGTTGAGCTTTGAGTAGCGCAATACCACCGCCAGCAATAATCCCTTCTTCAACGGCTGCGCGCGTCGCATGGAGCGCATCTTCAATGCGGTCTTTCTTTTCTTTCATTTCAGTTTCAGTAGCTGCGCCAACTTTAATTACGGCTACGCCACCAGATAGCTTAGCTAAACGTTCTTGTAGTTTTTCTTTGTCGTAATCAGAGTTGCAATCTTCGATTTGACTGCGAATCATGCTGGTGCGTGCTTTAATTAAATCTTGATTGCCGTAACCATCGATAATAGTGCAGCTATCTTTAGTAATTAGCACTTTTTTCGCTTGACCAAGATCGTCAAAGGTCGCGTTTTCTAGTTTTAAGCCAATCTCTTCTGAGATGACTGTAGCGCCAGTTAAGACTGCGATATCATCTAACATGGCTTTACGACGATCGCCAAAGCCAGGTGCTTTAACTGCCACAACATTTAAGGTACCACGGAGTTTATTAACAACTAAAGTTGCTAAAGCTTCGCCTTCGATCTCTTCGGCAATAATTAATAGCGATTTACCTGACTTAGCGATTTGCTCTAAAATTGGCAAAAGCGCTTTCATGCTGCTGATTTTTTTATCGTATAGTAAAATCGAAGTTTCGCTTAAACTAGCTTCCATTTTTTCAGAATTAGTTACAAAATAGGGCGATAAATAACCACGGTCGAATTGCATGCCTTCAACGACATCTAGTTCATTTTCCATGCCTTTTGCTTCTTCAACAGTGATTACGCCATCACGACCTACACGTTCCATCGCTTCCGCAATTTGCTTACCAATAATCGTGTCAGAGTTAGCTGAGACCGTGGCAACTTGTTCGATCTCTTTGCGGCCACTAACTGGCTTAGCTTGTTTTTTAATTTCAGCTACGACCACTTCGACCGCTTTTTCGATGCCTCGTTTTAGTTCCATTGGATTGGCGCCGGCTGTAACATATTTGTTACCTTCGCGGAAAATTGCTTGCGCTAAAACAGTGGCAGTCGTGGTACCATCACCAGCTACATCTGCTGTGCGACTAGCAACTTCACGTACCATTTGCGCGCCCATATTTTCTAAGCGATCTTTTAATTCAATCTCTTTAGCAACTGAGACACCATCTTTGGTGATTATTGGTGAACCGAAACCTTTTTCAATCGCGACATTGCGACCTTTGGGCCCAAGGGTGACTTTGACGGCGTCTGCTAGGGTGTTTACACCATCTAAAATTTTATGACGAGCATTTTGCCCGAAAATGATCTTCTTGGATGACATATGCTTATTCCTAAACTTGTCTATAGATTTTTAAACTGTTTTTTCGATCACGCCTAAGATTTCTTCTTCGCGTACGATTAGATAGTCGTTGCCAGCGTCAGTACCAGTATATTTGCCAATGAACACCGTGTCGCCAACTTTAATCGTTAACGGTAACACTGCGCCGTCAGCTAAAACTTTGCCATTTCCAGTGGCGATAACTGTGGCTTGTTGGGCTTTATTGTCAGTTGCCGAAGCTGGGATATATAAGCCACCAGTGGTTTTTGGATTATCTGCTAGTTTTTTAACTAGAATTTTGTCATGTAAAGGACGTAGTTTGTCGAACATGATTTGATCGATCCTCCCTAATAGATTGAATATATATTTGCTTTGAATTTAATAATATCTATTATATCTAGTGCTAGATTTAAGACAAGTTTGAGCCCAGCATATCTACAATAAGAGACTAAGATTTTTAGCGATTGTGAAAATAAGTTCAGTCCCGCTCACCCCGACGTGAGCCCGTCGAAGCCTTGGTGAAGACTGGGGGGTGTAATCGAGGGGCATGCGGGTAAAATTACTATAAACAAAACCCGGCGGTGCTGTTTTGGCCACGCCGGGTTTTAGTTATTTTCTAGATCTAAGTTTTAGGTAGTTGCGATCGCTTCACAAACTACGGTATCGTAGCAGCCTTCCAGCGCTATACCATCTGGGGCATCAGCTGAATAGACATAGATTGAGCAGTATTTGTAATCTGAACCTAGGCTATTACACTGTTGTTCAAATGGCGATAAAGTTAAGTCGATATTTTCGTTTTTAGTAGTTTGTAACACTGGTACAGCGTTACCAGTGCTCGAGAAGACTGCTGGTCCGGCGTCAGGTTTATTAGTTTTAACTATAGGTGTTGGTTTAGTAACAGTAGGTGCAGGGGTTAATCCCATCGCCGGTTTGTTAGCCATCGGTATTGGTTCATTAAAACCTGGACGTGCAAAATTTTCAGGTGAATTAACAGCTGGTGTTAAGCCGGTTGGTCCCATCGCAGGTCTGTTTTCAGCCATTGGTGTTGGTGTTTCAAAATTTGGTCGTATAGGCTCAGCAGGACTATTGAACGCTGATGGTGTAGGAGTAGTTGGGGTTGGGGTGCCAAAAGTTGGTGAACCCGGAGCTGGTGCTACTGGAATAGTAGTTGGTGTGACAGGTGGGATAGTTGGGGTTGGGGTGCCGGCTTGCATTGGTGTTTCAGATAACATCGAGGCTGGTCTAGTGTAGTCCGGTTTTTTAAATAAACTGTCAGCGGGTGTTGCAGTTGGGATAGCTGGACCAGTTACTGGTGGTTTGGCGGCTGGCACAATTGTCACTGGTGTAGGAGTTACCGGTGTAGTTGGAACAGCTGGTGTAGTTACAACTGGGGCGCCGAATGGTCTAGTTGCTAAATCTGGTGCTTTAGAGCGGCAGAAATTATCGATACAAGTGGCATCACCGCAGCACTTTTTATTTTCAAAACAGTTTTGATTTAATTCGACACAAGCTGGTTCGGGTAATTTGCAAATATTATCTATGCAAACTAAATCACCACAGCACTTTTTGTTAACTAGACAGCTTTGGTTTAATTCAACGCAGGCAGGAGCCGGGGGTGGTGGGATAATAGGTTTTTCGATAACTGGTTTAATTTCTGGTGCTTTGCAGATTTTATCTACACAAACTAAATCACCACAACACTGCTTAACGACTCCAAATTTATTAGCGGTGTCACAACTTTGGTTTAATTCACCACAAGCTGGTGGGGGTGGTGATGGTGGGAATTTTTCATGTTCTGGCTCACTGGGTTTAACCGGGCAGGTGCCACAACCTAAGAAACGACAGGCTCTTTGTCCGGCATGTTGCACTAACACTTTTAAGTGTGTACCTATACCATTAAATTGTTCACGAATAGTGTGATTAACCATATATAAGATATAGCTACCACCGGTAATCACAGCTAGCGTGATTAAAAGATTAAAATATAATTTTTTCACAGTCCCGCTCCCTACTTGAAAAGCTAATTTTTGGTAGTGTATCGAGAGCGGGCTATGAAAGAGAAGAGTTTTGTTTAAAAACTATCAAATGTGACTATTTAAGCTGGGCGTGGTGCAGTAGCCGGTGCCGGAACTTTAGCTGCTGGCTCTGGATGAACTAGGGCTGGCTTAGGTGCTGGATGTGCTACAACTGGCGCAGCTGGAGCTTTAGCTACCGGCGCAACGGCTGGTTTAGCTTCTACTGGTGCTGGGGTTGGGTGTACAGGAGCTGGTGGTACTAGTGCTGCTTTAGCTTTATCTGTTTCTTCTGAATTTGCTGCACCGTGATCACCGCAACCAGTGCAAGCTTTTTTGCAAAATGAGCTGGTTAAGCTATCGACTTTATTGCGAAATTCCGGGGAGTTTTTATAAGTGTAATAGCCGCCGCCAGCAGCTGCGATTAAAAGTAATAATAGAAGTGTACTCTTGTCCATAAGTTAGATTCTCCAAGTTTTGGGAATTTAAGATTTTTTATCAAATGTGAAATTATCGCAAAAAAGTTGATCTAGCAACAACGATCTTGTGCGGTAGTTTGACAGCACTTGTCAGTACTATCACTGGGGTTGGTAGCTTTATCGGTAGCACAGCAACCATTTTGTTCAGCCGCTTGATGCACTAAATCATGCACTTTTTCGGGAGTGGGTTGATATAAATCTAAAATATTACCATTGGGATCTTCGATTCCCAGCATGATACCATGGGCAGCTGCTTTAGGTTCATCCCACAAAAACTTAATGCCAGCAGCCTTTAATTCTTGGTGTAACGCATTTAAATCAGACACTTCTAGTACAATACCAGTATGGCGTCGGAATGGTTCGGTTTCTGTTGGACAAAGGCCAATCTTGACATCACCAATGGTAAATTCGGCCCATTTTTCTTTCAGATGAAATTTGAGTTCTAGACCTAGTTGTTTATAGAATTTTACCGCAGCTTCCAGGTCATGTTCCATGAGAATTAGCATGCCAACTTTTAATTCTAATTTAGTATTTGGAGTGTGAGTCATTTTAGCACCTGTGTTATAGTAATTAATAATTAATTTTAATTTAATTATTGTATCGTAAAACTATATTTTGTAGAAACTTTAATCTTATTTTTTAGTTCTAAAATTGGGAATCTTATGGGAGTATTACAGTGATTTTTAAATTATATCCATCTCTAATCGCGGCAGATTTGCTAGATTTGCGCACGGCTATTAAAGAGCTAGAAAGTAGTTGTGATGGCTTTCACTTAGATCTAATGGATCATCATTTTGTGCCTAATTTAACTTGGGGGCCAGATTTTGTGAATAGCATAGCGTGTGCAACAGAACTACCGTTATGGGTGCATTTGATGGTGACTAACCCTAGCGACATTGTGGAACAACTGCAATTACGTACTCAAGATTTAGTTACGCTGCACTATGAGTCGTTTGCTACACCAAAATTATTATTAGACTTAGTATTATTAATTAAAAAAACTAACTCAAAAGTTGGGATAGCAGTTAGCCCTAGGACTGAAATTAGTTTAATTACAGATTTGTTGGTGCAGCTCGATCAAGTTTTAATTATGTCGGTCGAGCCTGGATTTTCTGGACAACAGTTTTTGCCAGCAACTTATGCCAAAATTGAGCAGTTGCTGCAGGCGCGTCGTGATCAGAATCTGAATTTCCGGATAGCTGTGGATGGTGGAGTTAATTTAGCTAATATTAATAAACTAGTGCAAGCTGGTGTTCAGGATCTGGCAATTGGGGCAGCTATTTTTAATAGTTTTGATACACCAGAGATCGAGTTGCAGCGCTTGCGTGGTTAAATCATAGTGTCCCATAGTGCTTATACACACAAGTTAACTAATAGTTGGGACATGGGCGGTTGTTTAGAATTTACAAATACGCTAGATTTAGATTACAAATTAGTGTTTATTTTAAAATTTAATATTAACTGAAAGGACTAATATGTTTAATGTTGATGCTTCGGTAGAGCGTTCCGTACGTAATATGATGCACCGAGTGTATGGTTGGATGTCGGCCGCTTTGGCGGTGACAGCTGTGTTAGCATATGCAGTAGCGCATACACCAGCTTTAATAAATCTAGTGACTAAAAATCCTATAATATTTTTTGGTTTAGTTTTGGCGCAATTAGGCGTGGTTTTTTATTTACAGCATGTATTAAGAAGCAATCATATCTCAATTAATAGAGCGTATGGCTTATTTTTTGTTTATGCTGCTTTAACTGGCATAACTTGCTCAGTGATCTTTTTATATTTCACACTCCCATCAATTGCCGTAACTTTTGTAGCCACAGCTGGCATGTTTGGTGCTATGGCGCTCTACGGCTACTTTACCAATAAAGATTTAAGTTCTTTAGGTTCGATTTTATTTATGGCTTTAATTGGGTTAATTATCGGTAGCTTAATTAACTTTTTTCTAAAAAGCAGCATGTTAGAATATCTTATTTCTGGCATTGGCGTAGCGGTGTTTGCACTATTAACTGCTTATGATGTGCAAAATATTAAGCAAGTAGGGCAACAACTCTTAATCAATGGTTATGGAATCTCCAAAGCAGCACTTTTTGGAGCTTTAAAACTTTATTTAGATTTTATCAACTTGTTTATGTATCTCTTGAATTTCTTAGGTAAAAAACGTAACGATTAAAAATATTTAATTAGTTTAATTACTTAAAACTTGCTTTTTAGGCTTATTAATTTCTAAGTTCCCCTTATGTTTGGCCGGTTGCGCTAGTGTTGACCAGTGATTAACATAGGGGGAATTATGTTTAAACGTTTTATGACATTGATGGTTATTTCCAGTTTTTCGGTGTCGCCGGTGCAATCTGCGAGTTTAACCATAGAGCAGCAGGCACTGAACAATGTATTAGCACAGCTGGCTAGTACGCATGAGGGAGTTTATATAGAAACAGTTTTGCACGGTTTTAATACTTTAGCTGAGGGTGCAGAACAGTTATTAACCCAACCAACACATTGTAGCGCTGGGGCTAGACGCTTGCTGGAAGGGGTAGCGCAATTAACAGCTTGTGCGTTGCAGGCTAAAAACGGCACAGATAATGTGACTAGTGAACAAGCAGTTGCCCAGGTAGAGGCATTGGTGCTTAATTTCAAAACTAGCTTAACTACCATTTTGAATACGCCGAATCAGTCTAATCGACCGGTTTCAAATCCTGCAGCGACTGCTCCAGCGGCACCACAACCTGAAGATTTATTGGCTGAAAAACCAGCCGAAAAAGATGCCGAACCTGATAATGAAAAATTACTGGTGGAAGGGTTAACGCAGATTTTCTATAACGTATTTTGTATGTTAATTAGCCCTAATGATCTCGGTCTATATTTAAAAAACGTTTTTACCGGTTTATTAAAGGTGCTCTCAGCAGTTTTAGCTGATGGTAAAGTAGGTCGCGAAGATTTAGAAATATTGGGTGCCGCCTTAGGTTCAATTTTTAATTTGCGCGGATTACAAAAGCAGTTAATCCAAAAACAAAATTTGGCTTTAGGGCAGAGAACTTATAATAGCGCTAGCCCGTGCGTTAGTTTTAGAAATAGCTTTGAGACTCAAGAAATGTCACTTGGATTGGCTAAAATTACGCAGAGTTTTATGGCGCTGCTAGCTAATCCCAAAAACGCTTTGAGTTACCTGCAAGAACTTTGTCATGGCTTAGTACACTTATTTTTATCAATTTTTGCGGATGGAAAAGTTGATCAACATGACTTAGATAATTTAGTAGAAGTAATTAAATCGAACGAGACTAAAGCGTTGGTGATATTGCAAGCACAGGATTATAGATGTGCTTATTAATTACACACTCTAACTTCAACTAGTCCATTAAAGCGGTCACGTTGCCAGCTGGACCAACAACTGTCAGAGAAACGCGCGCCAGTTTCGACGGTGGGAAATAGTCCCGGACGATAATAGCGAGGGTTGTTCCACCAAGGAGCATATTGATCAGCATTTATGATTGGCACAGCGCTGATAGTAAGCAGAACTGTGCCAATCATAATTAATTTAATTGTGGATAGATAACCTAAACTAGCTAAAAACTGTACTATTTTAGTTAATCGATTAATTGGCATACTTTACCCCCAATTATAACTTATTTCTATAAGTTAGATTTTTATTCTTGCACTACGCAAACTTTTTCACCCCTGCTGTTTCTATAACAATTATCTTGCTGGCAAACTGTTTGGCCATCACGATTAACATAACAGTTGTTAGAATCATAATTATTGGTTACGTAAGTTGTACGGCCAAT
>DATEBN010000098.1:0-13172 GCA_035287785.1 Candidatus Babeliales bacterium | reverse complement strand
TATGGTAGTTGCTTGGCAAGCACGAGTTACACCGCATGGCACTCACACTAACTTTGTAGGTATGGTATCGTTAGCCGGATTTATTGTTGCGCCAACGCCTAAAGTTAGTCGCGTAGCTAGTAATAGCGACCGGCTGGCCAGTCTGGTAGCAGATACACTGACTAGTGGGCATGCCATAGGCAGAGATAAAGTTAGTGTTAAATCAGATTATGTTGGATCTGCTGACGGTAGTGTGCCAAGCGATCGATCATAAATTTTAAATTATGCATGGTAGCTAATGTATAAGCGGTGAGTTCGCTAGCTTTAAATAGATGATGTAGATAAGCGCGCGAATAATTTTGACAAGTCCAACAGTTACAGGTTGAGTCAATGGGATTTAAATTATCACGATTGCTGCTAGAAATTATTCTAATGTAGCCAGTGCTGGTGAATAATAGTCCATGACGGGCACATTTAGTGGGGTAAGCGCTATCAAAAGTATCGACCCCTAACATCACCATAGACTCGATTGACTTAAGATCGCCGATTCCCAGTAAGTGATTTGGTTTGTGATCTGGGAGAGCAGGCATGAGATAGCTGAGCATTTCAAACATCTGCGCATGGTTTTGACCTAAACTGCCACCAATTGCAAAACCATCAAATGGTAAATTGCTAAGTACTTGGCAACTTTTTAATCTTAATTCTGGATTAATCCCACCATGGATTACGGCATAGATTGCTTGTTGTCGAGGGTCAGCTAAATGGGTGTTGAGTGAGCGTTCTTCCCAGCGATGGGTGCGCTCTAGCGAGCTAATTAATTCGCGATCGGTAATATTATGCGCTGGGAGTTCGTCTAATGGAATAATAATATCAGCACCAAGATTCTTTTGGGCGATAATCGAACTTTCAGGTGTTAATAAAATCTTAGCACCATCACGATACGAACGAAATAGTACCCCTGCTTCAGAAATTTTTAGAATGCCGTTGGCATAATTTTTTTGGCCACGACTTTTTAGTTCATTAGTCACTTTACCACCAGCCAAGCTAAATACTTGAAAACCACCGGAATCAGTAATAATGGGTAAATCGCGTTTGATAAATTTGTGCAGCCCACCCAATTTTGCTACTTGTTCAGCGCCTGGTTGTAACATGAGATGGTAAGTATTACAGAACATAAGCTGCAGGCCCATTTGGGTAACTAGTTGATTGTCGAGTGCTTTGAGTGTGCCATTAGTGCCAACAGCGACGAAATTGGGGGTGTCGATGACACCATGGGGAGTATATATTTTACCTACGCGTGCTCGGGATTTTTGCGATTGGTGTAAAATTTCGAAACGAAAGTATGGTGCTGATACTGGCATGTTAGTCTAAATTTCCCATATTTCGTGAACTAAGAACTGTTACGGGTAAAAACTGTTTACAGAAACTGACTATGGGTACTGAGATTATAATTGTAATAATTTTAATTAAATAACTAAAAATAAAAATATCCCATAGATTAGTAAATACGCCAGCTAAGCCCAGTACTGTGAATAGAGCTGTATCGACTAACTGGGAGATTAATAGTGAGCTATAATTACGTAAAATAAAAAATCTGTGGCTAAATTTTTGTTGAAAGTAACTATATAATACCCGGTCTAAGTTTTGTGAAATCGCAAAAGATAGTAGCGATGCTCCCAAAATTCTAGGCGTTTGGCCTAAAATATTTAAATAAGCTACTTGGCTAAAATCGCTTGGTGCTGGGAGATAGTAAAGCTGAATTTGCGCTAAGATTACGAAAATTAAAAGTGCTGCCAGCGCTAAATATAAGATCTGGCGGGCGACCTTAGGTCCAAAATATTCTTGCGTTAAGTTTAAAATAATTCCGGAACCGACGGAATAAGCATCGGTACAAGTTACGCAGAGTGTTAGCAATAGCACTTGTTTAAATACAAATAGATTGGCTAAAATGGCGTATAAACTGGCTAGGCTAGCGAGCGCTAATTTCCCATATTTAAGGGCTACGGCCGCCAACAGGCTGACTATAAAACAGTGTAAAATAAAAATCAGTTCGTTAACCATAAGAATTTAAGTCTAATATTTTTAGCTTTTTAAGCTAGTGTAAGTAAACAAAATTAGCTATAATTACTAATATTTTTGGGTTTAAAATAGCGAGTATCTCATGGGAAAACTGATTGTATTTTACAAATACGTGACGATCCAATATCCAGAACAGATAGTTAAATGGCAAAAAGCACTGTGCCAAGAGTTAAATCTTAAGGGTCGGATTATTATTGCTACAGAGGGCATTAATGCGACCGTCGGTGGCGAAGATCACGAAATTCAAGCTTATGTGGCTGCGATGGAGCAGCATGAATTATTTAAGCAAATCGACTATAAATATAGTGCTGGATCGGCCGAATTATTCCCGAGATTATATGTTGTAGTGCGTGACGAAATTGTAAATTTAGGTGTACCGGCAGAGTTACGTCAACGAGATTTCACAGGACAACATTTAACGCCGGACCAGGTGCATGAGTTACTCACCAATAGACCTAAAGATTTAGTAGTGCTCGATACTAGAAATAATTTTGAATGGGCCATCGGTACTTTTACTGATGCGATTACGCCAGATATTTACAGATTCAGAGAATTGCCGGAATATATTGACCAAAATTTGGCAGATTTTAAAGATAAACAAGTTTTAATGTTTTGTACCGCCGGTGTGCGGTGTGAGCCGATTACCGCTTATTTAAATCAAAAACAAGTTGCTAGTAAAGTTTACCAAATTGAGGGCGGGATCCAGCGCTATATCGAAGCTTATCCCGATGGTCATTTCCGAGGCAAAAATTATGTCTTCGATGGCCGGATAGCGGTGCGTGTAAATTCTGATATTCTGGGTAAATGTTATTTATGTGCGATCCCATTTGATGACTACACCAATTGTTTAAACGCGGCTTGCAATAAGCACTATCTAGGTTGTCCGGATTGTTTAGTTAAATATCAAAACTGTTGTAGTGAGAAATGTCAGAATCTAGTCTTAACTGCGCAAACACATACGCGTCCAGCGCGCCCAGCTTGTGTATCACCGAAAATATCCAGCTCAAAGAGCTAAACTGGTTTAAAACTGGCGGCCCTGCTAGATTTTTCACAGAACCTGTTTCGGCTAATGAGTTTGTGGCTGCTTTAGATTTTGCACGGGCTAATAATTTAGCTATTTTTGTCTTGGGTGAGGGCGCGAATATTTTAATTAGCGACACTGGTTTTGATGGTTTAGTAATTAAGCCCAAGTTAAATAGTATTAAGATTTTAGCTGCTCAGAAATATCAAGAAGATTTAGAGATTTTAGTGCAAGCTGACGCCGGGGTAAATTTTGGTGATTTAATCGATTTTTGTTTAGCTCATAATATCCTGGGCTTAGAAGAATTTAGTGGGATACCGGGCTCTGTCGGCGGCTCAGTTTATATTAATATTCATTTTTTTGAATTTCTCTTAAGCCAGTTTTTAGTTTCAGCGGAAATAGTCGAGCGTCAGACTGGTAAAATTTTAACGGTCGATAATAGCTGGTTCGAATTTGGCTATGACCAATCTAAATTACAGACCCACCAGTATTACTTAATCTCAGCAACATTTAAGTTAAAACTAACTGATAGTTTAACCGCCGCGTTTGCTAAGGGCCGTGCACATGAAATTCGGCGTTATCGGGCCCATAGGTATCCAAATAAAAATACTTGTGGCAGCTTTTTCAGAAATTTTCATGCGCATGAAGTTAAATTAAGCTTAAATCATAAACCCATGATCTATACAGCTTATTATTTAGATAAATTAGGTTTTAAAGGCAGTTTGCGCGTAGGTGATGCCCAAGTTTCGTATCAGCATGCCAATATGTTGGTTAACTTAGGGGCAGCTAGTTCTCAAGATTTAATTGAGCTAGCGCGGCAAATGCAGCAGCAAGTTTATGATAACTTTGGGATTATTCCCCAACCAGAGTGTTTATTGATTGGTTTTAAAGAGTACCCGTTAATAAACGGTGACGGAACTTAATTAAATTTAAATAAATATTCTTTAAATATTGTATAGTTAACTGTTGCAAGTTTAATCTTTAAACGATAGTCAGTGTTATGAAATTATCGGTTGCCTGGATTTTTGAACATATTAAAGCTGTGGACTGGTCCAAGCTTGATTTAACTGAGTTGGTCACCAAATTTAACCAGATTACGGCGGAAATTGAGAGCTGTGCAAGTTTAGAATTAAGCCCAGAGCATTTTACCTTAGTTGAAGTTTTGGCTGACCAGAAAATTTTTAGCCCAGAATTAAATTTAAATTTAGAATTACCAGCGCGCGCTAATCTTAAAATTGGCGAACTGTATTTAGCTTGTAAAAATATAAATAATCATAAATATAAATGGGCTAGTTTAGCTGATTTGGGCAGCACTAAAGACGGGCTATTAACCGCTGTTAGTTGTCCAGAAAATTTACGTACAGGTGGTTGGAAGTCTAAAGTTGTTTGGCAAGATGCGATTTTAGAGATTGATAATAAATCGATTACGCACAGACCCGATTTATGGTGCCATCGCGGGATAGCACGTGAAATCGCGGCGATTTATGGCTTTGAGTTAAGAGAACTGAGTGAGTTTGTAACTAAAATTCCCGTAGTGCAAGTAAGCCCAGACAATTTAGATTCAGAGCTGTTAGTAAATAAGCAAGATTTAGAACTGGTAGTTGGGTGCCAGAAATTTAGTAGCTACTTAATAAATTATACTGAAAACCCGGCGACAGATTTAGCGCAAGCTTTTATGTTAGCCAGATTAGATTATAAACCCATTAGATTATTAGTAGATCTGACCAACTATGTCATGCTCGATCTAGGTCAGCCAATGCATGCTTTCGATGCTGATAAATTAGTTTCAGATAGTGTGCAGGTGCGTTATGCCCGTGCTGGTGAACAATTAGAATTATTAGATGACCAGAAGATTAATTTAGAAAACACAGATTTAATCATTACCTCTGGTGATCAGCCAGTGTCGCTGGCGGCAATTATGGGTGGCAAGAATTCTGGGATTTCTAATCATACTAGTCGGGTCTTATTAGAAGCTGCCAATTTTGCATCTGGCGTGATTAGGCGCACAGCAGTACGCTTGAAGTTACGCACTGAAGCGTCTGCAAGATTTGAGAAGAGTTTAGATCCGGGGCAAACTGAGCTGGCCATCGAGCGCTATTTAAAATTATTAATAGATCTAAAAATTAATTATCAAGCAGCAAAATTTATTAATTCGAGTACTTCTGCTAATAATAATGTTAATAATACAGTTAATACTAGCGAGTACCCAAGCTCTAAAAATTATAATAATCGCGAGATTAAAGTTACGCATGCTTTTATTGAGCAGCGCCTGGGAGTAACTCTTAAGCCAGAATTTGTGCAAGCGACTTTAAGCAAACTGGGTTTTGGTGTAGCGCAAGAATTTATCTCGGTACTTGAAAGTAACGCCAAAACTATTACTAATAATACTAAGAATAACCCAGAGCTAGCTGTAAAAGATTCACAGAGCGCACTATTATATACTATCGCAGTGCCAAGTTATCGAGTAACCAAAGATATTAGTTTACCCGAAGATATTGTTGAAGAAGTGGGACGTTTTTATGGCTATGGTAATATTGCAGCACAACTGCCAACTAAAGCCCTGATCCCATTTAATAACCAGCGCGTGTATAATCTACGTAAAATTAAGCAGTTATTAGCTACTACTGGTCAGATGCACGAAGTTAATAATTATCCATTCTTTGACGAACAGTTTTTGCATGAATTACAATGGCAGCCACGGGATCACAGTTATGTTCAAGTTGACAGCCCGGTGTCAGAAAATTGGTCTAGATTAGTTACTGCACTAGTGCCGCACTTAATTAAGAATGTTTATCAAAATTTAAATACGGGCGTCGATTATTTTAACTTTTTCGAGTGCAATAAAACTTGGGATTTAAAAAATCAGCAAAAAGCTCAAGAAAACTTTAGTTTAGCGGGGGTTGTAGCTACTACTAAAATTAATCGTAAAAATTTTAATAATCATAGTTTTTATGAACTTAAAGCTATTTTAACGCAATTATTTAAGCTCTTAAAATTAGAAGTTAGCTGGGAATTGATTCCAGTCAGTGCATTAAATAATTTACCAGCTTGGTATGATCCGGCTCAAACTGCCGTACTAATATCTAAAACTAATCACAGTAGCGCTGTTAATAGTAATTTTAATAATTATAAGCTTGGCTTGGTTGGTAAATTAAATTCCAAATTTTGGGCTAACTTATCTGACACTGAACTAGATGGTTTAATTTTTGAGTTAGATCTCGATTATTTATTAAATTATAGTGCTCCAATCGAGAAATTTGTCCCAATATCTAAGTATCAAATTAGTTATCTAGATGTGACAGTTTTAGTTGCACCAGAGTTAACCATGGCCCAACTAATTCAAACGATCCAGACTGCGCATAGTTTAATTCAGTCAGTTGAATTAATCGATAGTTTTACTAAGCCAGAATGGCAGGGGCAACGGGCGCTGACTTTTAGATATAAGTTTTTAGACCCCCAAAAAACTTTAGTGAAAGCTGAAATCGAACAGATACAAGCGCAAGTAATTAGTGCGTTACAACAACTAGGCGTCGAAATTAGATAGTTTTATGAAAATAATCTCGAGTCAGAAAAGCGTTAATTTTTTACTAGCACTATTATTATTTATTTTAGATCGTGTAACTAAATTTTGGGCAGTTAAATATTTAGTTAATATTATTCCAGTTTTTACTTTTTTAGATTTTCTTAAGCTCGATCTAGAACTAGCGTTTAATCAGGGCGTTAGTTGGGGTTTATTTAGTGCTAATAGTTTAGTTTCTCGGGTAAGTTTAATTTTAGCCATCTCAGTAATTTTGATTTATTTAATTTTTTATACTCGCCAGAAATTACGAGCGCATAAAACTATTTTAGGCGAAAGTTTAATTATTGTTGGCGCAGTTTCTAATCTCTGCGATCGATTTTTTTATGGTGCAGTAGTCGACTTTATACACATTAGTTTTAAATTTAATTATTTTAATTATTTAAATAACTGGGGCTGGGATTTTCCCATTTTCAATTTCGCTGACGTAACTATTTTTGGGGGCGTTTGTTACATGTTATTTAAGGAGTATTATCCTGAAAAATTATAATTTTATTTGGAAAAGTTTAGCTACTTTAGGCAATTTAGGTAACTGGCAAGCACCGGGCACTTGGGGGACAATCGCAGCTGTACCAGTGGTATTTTTAGCCAGACAATATTGTAATAATTTAATCTATTTAAGTTTAGTGATCGCTGTAATAGTCAGCGCGTATTTAGTTATTCACAAATCTAGTAATTTTTTCCCCATTTCTGATGATCAGACAATTATTGTAGACGAATTTGCGGGCTTCTGGTGCTGTTTTATAATTACTTGTAAGTTCAGTTTTTTAATTTTAGTCTTAAATTTTTTAATTTTCAGATTTTTTGATATCTCTAAAATTTGGCCCGTAAATTTAGCGGAAAAATTACCAGGCAGCTTAGGGGTGCTAGCAGACGATCTAGTCGCAGGGCTATTAACTAATCTTAGTTGGATGTTGTGTGTTAAATATATTTTCTGCTAACTATTTTAAACTAGCGTTTGTGCAGAAAATTATGCAACCAGTGCTGGCACCAGCTTACTGCGAAAGCTGCTATCGGGGGGTTAGTTATGGTCAGGTGTTTTGTGTCGATTGCACTAAACTAATGTTACCGGTTGCTAATCTTGATCTTAAAATTAACGCTAAATATACGGTGCCTGTATTAGCAATCGCGAACTATGCGGACCCTTTAAAAAAATTAATCTTAGCTAAAAATGGTGGTAATCGTTTAGCTAGTAAACAGCTGGCCCAGTTAATTTGGGAGCAGACTAGTTTACGCTATCTGGCAGTCGATTATGTTATACCGGTGCCGCTACACTGGACCAGGTTGGTCACTCGGGGCTTTAATCAAGCAGCAATTATAGCGGAAAATTTAGTCGCATGTAAGCAAGTTTTTGATCAAGAAAGATTAGCAGCTAGTTTAGAAAATCGCAGCGCAGAATTGCCTGTCCGGCATAGCTCGCAGAGCGACATGAGAAGGGATATTGCAGGTAAGTCAGTCCAAGTTGTTCACTTACTTAAGCGTGTCAAACGGACAAACTATCAAGCTGAACTAAAAACTGTTGCCAGATGGCAAAATGTGCAGAGCGCTTTTAATTTAAACACTGAATTATTAAATAATCATGTGTTTGCCAATAAAAATTTAGTTTTAGTAGATGATCTAATGACCACTGGTGCGACCGTAATTAGTATTGCTAAGTTATTGGCTACATTAAAACCCAGATCGATTACGGTAGTTGTGGCTTGTCGGGTGGTATTCTGAAACTTACTTTTAACTTATCGCAGCCTGTGTTAATATGTTGAAAATCTGTTTATTAATTAATCTCTAATTCCAGCGGGAAGCGAATATATGAAGCCTGTTTGCCAAATAAAAATCCAAACTCCAATAAATAAATTTAGTTTAATAGCGTTAATATTAGTTTTAGCTGCACCAGGGGGTGAATTACTAGCTAAGAAAAATAAACAGCAAAATATTAAAAATAATAGCGCGCAACAAGTTAGTACTGCTAAAGCGGCGAAATCACAAGTTCAAGCTGCTGGAGATAATTTAGCGACAAGTACTAATGCAGACACAAAAAGTGCTAACACGGTAACAGCAAGTTCTGGTCAGCCAGATCATGCTAAAACTAATTCACAAGCTGGTACCAATGGGACTATCGGCAGCTCGCTTAACGCTAATGGCGCAGCTAGTGCAGATACTAATGGCGACACCGTCTTGGTTTCTATGAACGGTAAGCCAGTTTTAACACTCAAAGAGTTTGATGAATTTTTAGCTGAAGTAGCTAGTAACGATCCACAAATTGGTTTTGTTTTGCAATATGACCCGGTGCGTGTACGCGAGGGGTTGTTTGAAAATAAAGTGCAGCTAATGATCATGGGTGAGTGGGCTAAAACCAGCGGAATCCGTGATACTGCCAAATATCAAGCTGAAGAGCAAAAAAAATTAGAACAAATTCGCATGATGTTAGATGTGCAAACATTTATTCAAGATCATAAAGTGGAAGTGACTGAAGCTGATATTAAAGAATATTACGAAAAGAATAAAAGCACTGATCGACGGTTATTATTATCGCCAGCTGGCATTGAAGCTAAAGCTGTGCGTTTTGAGAAAGATCAGAAAACTAAGGCAGATGAATTTGCCCATAAGTTAAAAACTAATCCCAAAGAAACGCTAGAGAGTCTAGCTAAAGCTAGTGATCTAGATGTAAGCAATTTGGGCATTATTAGTGACGACAGCACGAATGTGATGCCGGAAATTAAAGATGCTATTTTGGCAGTGCAGAAATTTCCCCATGTGGCAGTTGTGAAATGTGAAGATGATTATTGGGTGATTAATGCTACTGGTAAAGTGGCGGCTAAATATCGTCCATTAGAGCAAGTTCAAGATGGATTACGTGAATTATTGTTACCAGAAAAAACTAAGCAAATGATCGATATAGAGTTACCTAAGTTAGCTCAGAAATTTAAAATCGTAGAAAATAAGCAATATTTTGCCGATCTTAAGCAAAAACAGGCTGTTAGAGCAGAGCAAGAACAAGCAGAGATCGTAGATCTATCTGATGATCTCGATAGTGAAGATAATCTAGATAATAGCAATAGCGCAGATAGTGCTAACGAATTTGATAGTGCTAATTTATTAGAAGATATTGAACTAGAAGTGCAGCAGTAAACTTAAATAGTAAAAATCAGAAAGCAGCAGCTGGTGTTAAATAAGAATTTATGGTGGCTTTGGTTATTTAGTTGTTCGAATTTAATAGTTGGTGCACAGCTAGTAGAATTAGATAAAATCGAAGCCATAGTGAATGGGCAGCCAATTACTACTAAATATATTAGTCGACGCGGTTATGATGGTGAGGTTTACCAATTAACTGATTTAATAGACTTTTATTTGGCTGATCAATTGGGTGAACGCTTAAAAGTTGACGTTTCTGACGATATGATTAATCGTTATGTGCAAAATTTGGGCATGACTTTACAAGATCTTAGTAATGTGGCGGCACACTGGAATTATCCAGATATTAATGAATTTAAGTCTGACTTAAAGATGATGTATCGTGGTAAAACTGCTATGCAATATGAGCTAGATGCCAAGATGGTAATTTCAGAAGATGAGATTGCAGAATATTATCGTGCGCATCCAGTGACTACTGAGGTACGTTATGTTATGCGCACAGCGTTTGTACCGCAAGCAGCTGATAAAGATGTGCAAGCACAGCAAGCTGAATTAGAACAATTAATCCAAAAATATAGTACGAATTATGAGCGTACGGCTTGGGACTGGGATCCGGTAGTAGAAGTTTTAGCGAGTGAAATTTCGGCTAGCAATAGCTTTTTGTTTAAGCTAGAGCCAGGCGAAATGTATGTTAAGCCGGTCCCATCCGGGTTCGATATTTTCGTGATGATGCAAGTTATCCCAGCTGGGGTGGTGCCATTAGAAAAGCGGCGTAATGAAATTGTGAAAATATTAACGGAACAACGCTATCCGGCGATCGCAGCAGCTGCTAAGCAAGAGTTACGCGAGCAAGCTGATATTGTGTATCCCAAATAGCTGGTTTTTATGATCACATTCACACATACAGCAGATATTCATTTTGGAGTCGAAAATTATGGCCGCATCGATCCTAAAACTGGTATACACACTAGATTACTAGATTTTCACAAAGCACTCTCTTTTTGTATCGATTACACGATTGCGCATCAGCATGATCTATTTATTTTTGCTGGCGATGCTTATAAAACAGCTAATCCTAGTCCGACGCAACAGAAACTATTATTACAGTGCTTTTTAAAATTATATAAAGCAAATATTCCGGTAGTAATTGTAGTCGGCAATCATGATAATCCGTTAAGTTTTGGCAAAGCAAACGCGCTAGATCTATTTAGTGATTTACCAGTGGATGGTTTTTATGTCATTAATAAACCGCAAAGTTTAAATCTAACGACTAAAAACGGGCCGGTGCAAATTGTGGGCATTCCCTGGCCGACGCGTAACACTATCTCGATCTCTAATCGTTATATTTATCAGTCAGCGGAGAAAATTACGGAACATATTGCGCAATCTGTAGGTAATATTATTCAGCATTTAGCCAATCAGTTAGATCCTAATTTGCCAGCGATCTTAACCGGTCATTTAACAGTTAGTTCGGGCATATTTTCTGGTTCTGAAAAACGGGCCATCTACGGTACTGACCCGGTTTTATTGCCATCACAGTTAGCGATTGCGCCCTTTGATTATGTGGCACTAGGACATTTACATAGATATCAAAATTTAAATTCAGCACCAGGCGGGATTCCAATTGTATATGCCGGTTCGATTGAGCGGGTAGATTTTGGTGAACGCAAAGAAGACAAAGGTTTTTGCGTAGTAACTATCCCAAATAAAATAATAAATAAAACCCAAGATAAAATAGAAAATAACTTGCCAGAGCAGGTAGTATCAGTTAGTTGTGAATTTATTAAAACGCCGATGCGTCCCATGATCCAGTTAGATATTGAACTGCATGATCAAGCTGATCAGACAGAACAGATCTTGGCTAAAATTAAGCAAGTAGATTTACGCGACGCCATTGTAAAAATTAAATATTATTTACCAGAAAATCTTAAAAGTAATTTAAATTTGCGGGCGATTACCCAAGCTTGCGCGGCAGCGATGGAGCTAGTTGGTGTGTTTCCAGTGCAAAAAATTGGTATACGGCCAGCGCGTTCAGTGGCAAATACTGAAATGGATTTAGCACAGTTGTTAAAAAACTATTTTATGGGTAAGCAGCTCAGTGCGGCTAAACAAGCTAGTTTAATTAGCAAAGCTTTGGATCTACAAGATGATTTAAATAATCTTTAAGTTTGGTAAATATTGTCAGTCTTCTTGGCAGCTACAAAGTTTTTATCGAGCTGATTTTCTGGTTGTTTATTAGCGGGTTTAGTTTTGCTAATAGTTTTACTCTTCTTAGTGTGTGAAATTTTAGTTTTAGAATTTAAATTTAAATTATTAAAATTATTAGCTTGCAAATAACTAAACGGTTTTAAATCTGTGTTATCAGCTAAGACACTATCTTCAATAATACATGTAGATGCGATATGGCAATTTTGGCCGATTTTAGTGGCACCATATAGCTCTACGCCGGCGCCAATGTAGCTACCAGCACCGATCGTTACATCAAGATCAACATGCGTATTTTGAGGGGCAAAGAAACGTACACCATGCTCCATCCAATAATTAATAATCTCAGCCCGTTTCAGTTGTTCAGCGATCCACAGTTCTCGCATTGTGTTAATGCCCCGTAAACTATCAAATGGGCCATTAATTGTGTTAACAGTCAAATCTTGTTCAGAAGCTAAATTTACTAAATCTGTAATATAGATTTCGCCTGTGACCGAGCTCTTTTGTAATTTTTGAATGGAAGCTTGTAAAAAACTGGTTTTAAATAGATAAATGCCGACGTTAATACAGCAACCATCGGCATCGGGATTAGTCGAATTGGTTACTGATTGATAATAAGCTTTATTTTGCTCGTAATCTTTAGCTTCGATGATCTTAATTTGCTGATTAATTTTTAAAATTTTGCCTAAACTATTAATGGTCGGGTCAATATTATGGGCAGTCACAAAACTCACTGCGGCTTGATTAGCTAAATGTTTTTGGTAAAGTTGTTCAATTAAATCAGCTGAAATTAATGGCACATCGCCATTTAAAATTAGAATATGTTCTTTATCCCAACTTTGTTTGGTACATAAAAGGGCATGGCCGGTACCCAACTGCTGTGTTTGCGTCACAAATTCTAAATTTAAATTTTTATGGGCCTGATATTTTTCTAATAAGCTAATAATTTGCTCTTTTTGGTACCCAACCACTAAAGTCGTTTTAATCGCTAGCTGTTCCAGTAATTTCACTGGGTACAAGATCATCGCTTGGCCACAGATTTTTTCTAATAATTTAGATTTATTGGATTTAAAACGGGAAGATTTTCCAGCAGCGAGTATAATAGCTTGTAATTTATTTTTAATCACAATTTAACTCCCATAGCAATTTTTTAACACTAGCTTAGAAGATAATCTAATTTTT
>DATEBN010000097.1:0-7003 GCA_035287785.1 Candidatus Babeliales bacterium | reverse complement strand
TTACCGTTGATAATGGGATTACCGCTTTTGAACCAGCTTTAAAAGCTAAGGAGCTGGGCATTGATCTAATTATTACAGATCACCATAGATCGCACGATCATTTGCCAGCAGCATATGCAATTGTTGATCCTAACCAAACTGGTTGCCCATATCCGTACAAACATCTAGCTGGCGTGGGCGTTAGTTTTAAAATTATGGGCTTGTTATACGAGCGTTTAGGTTTAGAACTACCAGAACGGATTTACGAACTATTATTATTGGGCACAGTGGCGGACGTTGTACCGCTAGTTGGTGAGAATCGCTATTGGGTGCGACATGGTTTAAATTATGTGAACAAGATCGAAAGTATGCCGCTAAAAATTTTGAAAGAGAATGGTAAATTTGCTAAGCAAATTATCAGTTCGATCGATATTGGTTTTCTATTAACGCCTCAAATAAACGCACTTGGTAGATTAGAAGATCCGCGCGATGGGGTCCAGTTCTTAATTGGTTCTAACGAGCTAGTAGTTAAGCAAGTGGGGCAAGTTTTATTGCAATTAAATCAAGCGCGTAAAGAGATCGAGAAAAAAATTTTAGACGAAGTGGTCGCTAAAATCGAAGCTGGTGCGATCGATTTAAGTCGTGAAAATGTGATTATTGCGGCTAGTGATAGCTGGGCGCCGGGCGTAATTGGTTTAGTAGCATCTCGTTTAGTAGGTAAGTATGGCAAACCGACATTATTATTTCATTTAACCAAAGATGGCTTAGCTAAGGGCTCTTGCCGTTCAATCCCAGAGTTTAGTATTTTCGACGCTTTGGCTAAAAACAGTGATTTAATTCAGCAATTTGGGGGGCACCATCAAGCTGCTGGTTTAGCTTTAAAAGTTGAGAATTTAAGTTTATTAAAAAGTAATTTAGAAAAATTAGTAGCAGAACAATTAACACCCGAAGATTTAACCCAAAAACTAGCATTAGATGCTGAATTGGCGCTACCAGATTTAGATAAAAATTTTATGCGTAATCTTAGTTTCTTAGAACCATTTGGGCATCAAAATAGTTGCCCTAGTTTTTATCTGAAAAATGTCGTGCTGGTGCAGCAACCAATTTTAATGAAAGAGTTGCATGTAAAGTGCCAAGTATTTGCACAGGGGATTATTAAACCCGTGGTGTTTTTTAATCGTCCAGAGTTATATGATGGTTTAATTAAGCACGGTGATAAAAAGTTTGATCTAGCAGTGCAGGTCACTGAAAACCACTGGCAAGGACGCGTGAATATAGAGCTGCAAGGAATTGACGTAGCAGGGATCTAGGCCCTTCGATATATTTTAATACTCAGGCTAATGGTTCGATATGCCCTGATGGGCTACTCACCACGAGCGCACTGAGAGAAGATATTTTTTGCAACGAAGAAAAGATTATTTGTAGAGAGTTAAAATTATTTACCCAATACGTTCGTGGTGAGTGCTCCGCTAGGAGTGTATCGAACCATAGGCAGGTTTAAAATATTATGATTATTACCATCGATGGCCCCAGCGCTTCTGGCAAATCAAGTTTGGCCCAGAAATTAGCGCAAGCGCTAAAGTATATCCATATCAATAGTGGTTTTTTATATCGTGCTGCAGCAGTCTTGTATTTGCGACAAACTACTGCTTCTTTAGGGTCTGCTGGGTCTTCACCCCATAACCTAGGCACCCTGAGTAGTCCGCAGGACGTATCGAAGGGCGGTGCGGTAATTGCCATCGACTTTTTGCAAACCATAACCAAACTAAAATATATTTATAATCCAGTGACTAATCGTGCCCAAGTTTATTATCTCGACGAAGATTTAACGCCAGCATTAAAAACCCCTCAAGCTAGCCAAATGGCTTCGATACTCAGCGCTAATCCAGCGGTTCGTGAAATTATAAATCAGTTACAAAGAGATCTAGTAGCTGCCAACCCAGAGTATGGTTATATCGCCGATGGCCGTGATTGTGGCTCCGTAGTATTCCCCCGAGCTGACCTAAAAATATTTCTCACGGCTAGTTTACAAGTACGGGCAGAGCGTGTTTGTCATGATTTACAGCGGCTAGCACAGCAGAATCATGCAGCATCAAAGTCAGTCGAGTCATTAACACTAGCTGAATGTTTAGCTGAACTAGCAGAACGTGATCAACGTGATCAGAATCGTGTTGTAGCGCCCCTCATCGTGCCCGCTGGCGCTATAGTTATCGATAGTAGCGACTTAGCACTAGCACAAGTTGTGCAAAAAATCTTAGCACTAATTACTAAACTTTCGGATTAGCAGCTACTTTAGCGCTAACAGCAGTTTTAGTTTTAACTTTTTTGTTTTTGCGCTGAGAAGTTGTAGTTTTTGTCTTTGATTTAACAGCTTTAGTTGTAGCTTGTGCTGCTGGAACTTTTACAGCACCTAATGCGTTTGATTTAGATGCTAATCCAATGGATTCACTAGTATCACCGTTTGCATTTATAACTTTGGATGTTTCTCCTGCTGTTGCTATGGCTTGTGCAATAGCTTTAAGTCTAGTTAATTGTGTTTCTGTTACATTGCTAGAATTGACAAGTACCATGGCATAGTCTAATGCAGTCTTATTACCATCTAAAGGATTTATTTGATTTACATAGATATCAGGCCTTTGAAGTAAGCCACCATAAGGGCTTGAAACAGCGTCCAATGCTGCTGGTGTTTGTATACCATTAGCATTAGTATCCATCAGCGAATTAGGTGCTTGAGCAGCGTACATTAAGGCAGTCATACCATACTTATCTGCTTTGTTAAGGGTTGCAGAAGTGATCCAATAGCTACCGTGATTTGATCCGGCGCTACGCAGAGAAAATAAAAAATAATTTAATATATCTATATATGCAGTGCCCCCATCTGGAAGGTAGTTACTATTTTTAGATAAAATTGCGTGATGTAACACTGTTCGTCCATCAGCATCTGTAAAATTAAGTTGCGCGCCTTCAGTAATGGTCCTAGCCATAAACACAGAATTTGTAATTGTTTCTATATTGTATAATAAAGTAGCATTAGCAATGTTTTGAATTATAGTGGCAAGGTTAATCATAGGAAGTGATGCTGTTATTTCAGAATCAGTAGCATTATGTGGTGGACTAGCAAATATATCATATTGGTAAGTCCACAACTGGTGAGCTGCTGAAAGGGGGGTAAAGAGTTGTATATTGTCTGTAAGGCTAAGATTTATATTGGGAATTGACAGTAGGTAATTAACATCATTTAGAAGTGTTTGGTAGTTATAATTAAAATTTACAGGACCATCTTGAGCAGTTAGAAGTAGATTTAGTAATGGGGTGTTACCACTAACTGGATCTTGAATATTAACATTAGCTCCATTTTTTATATCGGCTTGAATTTGTGGCAAAGGATCGACATTAGACTCCCCTGTAAACGTAGTGTCGATTAATAATTGCTGATCTATCGTTACCGTGCTAATTTTGCCTACGTAACTACTCAAAGCCATTAATACTAATCCTAAAGCTAAATTTTTAGGATTAAAAAAGCCTTTGTGTTTACCCAACATAACTACCCCTAATAATTTTAAACTATAATTTAATCTTAGGATTAAATTTAGCAGAGTGCATATTGGAAAAACAATGGTTTTAGTTTTAATATACTTAATTATCGTAATTTCTTGCTTTTAGACTTACTCTTACTAGCTTTAGGCGTACTAGTCTCTGTTTTAACAGTTTTTTTCACAGCTGGTTTACGTCTAGGCTTCATATTTTTAGCAAAGGGGTCACGTTGTAAAGCTAGTTTTAAAATCTCATCCATTGAGCTAGCATAATAGATCTGTAAAGCTGGATCCAGGTCAGACTTAATCTCTAGAATATCTTCGTAGTTCTCTTTGGGCACGATTACGGTCTTCATGTTGTAGCGTGAAGCTGCTAAAAGTTTCTCTTTTAAGCCGCCGACACCTAGCACTCGACCACGCAGTGTAATTTCACCAGTCATAGCAATATCGAGTTTAACGGGATTTTTAGTTAAAGCTGACAAGATTGCGATGCACATAGTAATCCCGGCTGATGGGCCGTCTTTGGGAGTCGCGCCCTCTGGTATATGGATATGTATATCGTTAGTCGTCGTAAATGAGCGCTTAAAGCTTAGCTCTTCATGCTTAGAGCGTAAATAACTCATAGCAGCATGGACCGACTCTTGCATTACTTCGCCTAGTTGACCAGTGAGTGATAAGTTGCCTTTACCAGGTACAATACAAGCTTCGATTTCTAAAATTTCACCACCTAGTTCTGTCCAAGCCAGACCAGTCGCTAGACCAATCGTATCTTTTTTAGGGTCTAGAGTAGTTTTCTTAAATTTAGGGTAACCAAGCCATGCTTGTAATAATTTTTCAGTTACAGTAAAAGTTTTTAATTTTTTATCTTTTAATAACTGCTGAATTACTTTGCGCATTAACTTAGTTAAGACACGATCCAGCTGCCGTACACCAGACTCTTTGGTATACTCACTAATAATTTTTTGAATCTCTTGGTCAGCTAATTCAAAATTAGCGTTAGTTAAGCCGTACTCTGCTAAACGCTTTGGAATTAAGAATTTACGGGCAATCTCTAATTTTTCTTGGTCAGTATAACCAGAGAGTGTAATCAACTCCATGCGATCCAGTAATGGATATGGCACAGTGTCAATATGATTAGCGGTGGCAATAAACATGACCTTAGAAAGATCATACTCAGTATCTAAGAAGTGATCTACGAAGCCCTTATTTTGTTCTGGATCTAAAACTTCTAGTAAAGCTGCCGATGGATCACCATGGGCATCATGGGTAATCTTATCGATTTCGTCTAATAGTATTACCGGATTAACGGTACCGGCTTTACGCATAGCTTGAATAATTTTACCTGGTAAAGCACCGATATAAGTCCGACGGTGGCCACGAATTTCAGCTTCGTCACGTATGCCACCCAGTGAGATTCTAATAAATTCACGCCCTAAGCTATCGGCAATTGTGCGACCTAAAGATGTTTTACCAACACCAGGAGGTCCAATTAAACAGATGATCGGTGCGCGATCACTATGCTTAGCAAATTTTTTGGCAGCTAAGAACTCGATAATCCGTTCTTTGGCTTTAATTAGGCCAGCGTGACTATTATTTAAAATCTTTTCAGCGTCATCTAAACTAATATTGTCTTTACTAGCCGCATGCCATGGCAAACTAATAATCCAATCGACATAGTGCTTAGCAACTGCTGCTTCAGAAGACATCGGCGGCATCTGTTCTAATCTGCGCAGCTCTTTTTCAACTTTATCAGCGGTATCTTTAGGTAAAGCCATTTTTTTAACTTTTTGACGAATTTCGTTGATTTCATCTTGGGTATCATCGCGGCCCAACTCTTTTTGGATCGCTTTCATTTGTTCCGAGAGGTAATACTCGCGTTGATTTTTTTCGACTTGCTTTTGCACGTTGCCTTTAATGCGTTGTTCGGTCTTCAGAATATCGATCTCTTTTTCAACCAAAAATACGACCTTGAACATGCGATCTTCTAAGCGTTCGATTTCAAGTAATGCTTGGCGTTCATCGAAAGACAGATTTAAATGGATTGCAATAGTATCGGTTAAGGCATCGATATCAGCTACGGTACGTACATTTGCAATTAATTCTTCGGGCGCTTGATCATTTAATTTAGTATAAGTTTTATATAACAATTGGAGCTGGCGCCAAAGGGCCTCTAGTTCGATCGTTTTTTCCAGGGGATTAATGCCGACATCCTGATAAACTATGGAAATATATTCATGTTCTGGTTGGTCATGCTCGACCGAGGTAAAGCGGGCTCGGCTCAAGCCTTCGACTAAAATCTTAAGGGTATTATTAGGCATCTTAACGACTTGTAAGATCACGGCTTTAGTGCCGTACTGATAGACATCTTCCGAGGTTGGATTTTCAATTTTAGCCTGTTTTTGGGAAGTAACAAAGATCAGCTTATCTTGTTTCATAGCTGCTTCGACTGCTTTAATCGAAGAGATCCGTCCGACGATAATTGGTACGATGCTCTTAGGTAAGATTACCACGTTTTTCAGGGGTAATAACGGCAGCACTTGTAGGTTGTGCTCTAGATTTTTAGCACCATTTTCAAGTGGTTGTGCAGGTAGCATGTTTTCCATATCGTTTGAACTCCATCTAAAAGATTAGATTAATAGTTATATAATATATGATTTTAAGGCAGCTGACTAGAGCTATAACCCCTAAAAAAAGCTAGTTTTACGGTGACGGGTTAAGGTAAAGCTAAGAGAATATAGGTTTTTAGAGACAGGTTTGTTACGCTAAAGCGAAATTTGTAATTTTGATATATTTAAGCTGTAAATCAGGGGTAATTTAATATGGGTGTAAATATTATTAAAAACTGGCTAAGTCGCTGGTATGGCGATTTTAGTCAGGAAGAGTTGAAGAAATTTGCCCTATTAGCGGTGATTTTTGCGGCGATTATCGGGATTACCTGGTGCTTTAAACCTTTAAAAGATGGTGTATTTTGCGCTATCGTAGGTGTGAATTTTCAGCCAGAGGCTAAATGGCTCTCGCTAGGCGTAATTTTTCTCTTAGTGATGCTGTATTCCAAACTCTCTGATCGATTTTCACGGGACAAAATGTTCTATATTTTATGCACGATCTACGGACTAATTACACTGGGATTTTATTGGGGGTTACAGCATCCCGAGATTGGGTTAGCTAATACCAATATCTGTACTAATAGACTAATTGGCTGGGGTTGGTATGTATTTGTCGAAAGTTTTGCGTCGTTATTAGTGGTAGCTTTTTGGAGTTTTGTAGCCGATACAACTACCCCAGAATCAGCTAAGCGCGGGTACAGTATTTTAGTGATGGGCGGGCAAATTGGGGGCATTGTAGGGCCCTTGATTGCGACTTTTGCCAAGACTTTAGGCTCAGCCCAGATTGTGTTTGGGATCGCGCTGGCGATATTTTCCGTGATGTTATTAGTAAAATTATTAATGGTCTATGTTTCTAAAGATCAACTGATTGGCTATCGCGTTAAA
>DATEBN010000096.1:0-4048 GCA_035287785.1 Candidatus Babeliales bacterium | reverse complement strand
GAAAAACTATTAGGTCGCGGCGACATGCTATTTTTAGATTCGCAATCGATTGGCTTACGTCGAGTGCATGGGGCCTATGTTTCTAATGATGAAGTTAAACAAGTTGTCCAGCACCTGCTAGGTGAAGGTAAAGCGCAATATTTAGATTTAACTCAAGAGTTAAAACGTGAATTGAGCGCGAGTGATACGGATAGTGACGAGAGCTTATTACCCGAAATTTTAACTTTTTTACGCTCAACTAATGAGATTTCAATTTCACTACTACAACGGCGCTTCAGAATCGGCTATAATAGATCTGCACGAATTATCGATACGCTCGAAAGTTTAGGCTATATTTTACAAGCTGAAGGCGGCAAGCTGCGGCGTGTAAATAAAAGCGCTTTGCAGTAACTTGACAAGTTTTGAAAAAAACACCAGTTTCAGCGATAATAAATTTACTTAATTTTAGATCAATATTTTTAAAAATTTTTTAGGATTATGGGAGAATTACATGCAGTTTGATCGGCGTTTTTTAAGCGCAACGTTGCCGAATGCTGAGATTATTGGTGATATTTTTCCGGAATATCCGTCGGTCACAGTCGATTCGCGTAAAGTTCGCTTAGGTGATATTTTCGTAGCGATCAAAGGTGCGCGACATGATGGGCATGAGTTTTTGAGTTTGGCGCTTGAAAATGGCTGTACTGGTTTAATCATAGCGCAAGCCAAACAGGTTTTATTAAATCAAATTGATCCCGCAGTTCTAAATAAAATCTTAGTAATTTTGGTGCCAGATCCAGTAGTAGCGCTAGTACAACTAGCACGTGCGTGGCGGTCTAGTTTTAGTTATCCCGTAGTTGGTATTACCGGCTCCGTGGGTAAAACTTCTACTAAAGAGTTACTGGCGCAAATCTTGAAAACCGCGGGCATTGCACATTGCGTGTCTAAAGGCAATTTAAATACTTTAGTGGGTGCTAGTGTTAGCTTGTTGCAAATGCGGGCTGAACATAAAGCAGCGATTTTCGAAATTGGCATTAGTCAACGGGGTGAAATGGATGCACTGGCAGATTTAGTACGGCCGACGATTGGCTTAATTACTTCTGTGGGCCATTCGCACATGGGTGGCCTTGGTTTGCAAGCCGATATTGCTAGTGAGAAGCGCAAAATATTTAAATTTTTTACCGAGCGTAATATTGGCATTATTAACGGCGACCAGCCACTACTAGCGCAGATTGCTTATACACATCCGGTTGTCAGATTTGGTTTAAAAACCACTAGTCAAGTGCAGGTTCGTAAAATTGTAATTGATAATGGCAAGATTAGTTGTGCGGTAAAAATCTATGGGCATAAATTTAATTTAGAGTTGAGTGGTACGCATCGTAGCCGTGTTTTTAATAGTTTAGCAGCTGCTGCAGTGGCTTACTTGTTAGAAGTACCCGTCGATAAAATAGTGGCTGGGCTAAAACAAGATTTAGCTTTAACTGGTCGTATGGAGTACAAACAGCTTAAACCAGAGTATGGCCAAGCTTTATTAATCGATGATTGTTACAATGCTGGCCCAGAGTCGGTTAAAGCTGCGCTGCCAGCATTTGAAAAATTACCAGTTAAAGGACGTAAGATTTTAGTGCTAGGTGACATGTATGAATTAGGTTCCGAAAGCAATTTTTGGCATCGTCAAATTGGTAGATTTTTGCAAAAAGCGACTTCGATTAACTATATTATTTTAGTAGGGGAGCAGGTCAATTCTGTCAAACAGACGGCGCCAGTTACCTTAGAGATTGATCTAGTGCCAGATTGGCAGGCAGCCCTGAAATTATTAGCGGAATTAAAATTACAATCTAATGACGTAATTTTGGTCAAAGGCTCAACTCATGGTTATACTAGTGGTCTAGTCCATTTGATTAATCAAATGACTAGTATAAATTCCAAACCAGATTTAATTAAGCCAGCCGTTACGGTTAAAGAACTGGCTCTTTAAATTTAACTAGAAAGTATTTTAACAGCTATGTCCAAAATTATGACCAAAGTGCTTAGTTCTACAGCTTATCATACGCCGGTTTTAGTCCAAGAGGTTTTAGAATATCTTGATCCACAACCAAATAAATTATACTTAGATGTTACTTTTGGTGGCGGTGGCCATACCCGAGCAATCTTAGAGCGCGAACCGCATTGTCAGGTGGTGGCGATCGACTGGGATTTAAATTCAATTGAAAAAAATGGACCAGAGTTAGAAGCAGAGTTTGGCGATAGGTTTAGTTTTTTGTGGGGCAATTTCAGTTATTTAAATAAATTACTGAAGAAAGCTGGCATCGATAAAGTTGATGGTATCTTAGCTGACTTTGGTACCTCGCAATTTCAAATTAAAGAAGCGGCTGGTTTTTCAGTTTATAACGACACGCCGTTAGATATGCGGATGTCTCCGTCATTTAATAAAATTACAGCTAAGCATGTTTTAAACACTTATGACGAACAGCGTTTAGCAGATCTATTTATGTATCTTGGTGAAGAACGGCATGCGCGTAAAATTGCGCGCGCAATTGTGACGGAACGACCTAGGCATAAATTTAGAACTACTGGTGATCTAGTAGCCCTAATCGAAAAAGTAGTCCCCGCTAGTAGCGGCTCACGTAAAATTCATCGTGCAACTAAAGTTTTTCAAGCTTTAAGAATTTATGTAAATCAAGAGTTAGAAAATATCGAAGCTTTTTTAAAAGCGGTGCCTTCGGTGCTTGATCATCAGGGTAGGTTAGTCTGTATTAGTTTTCATTCACTAGAAGATCGGATTGTAAAACAGTTTTTAAAATCTGACAGTCGATTTGAGATCTTAACACCTAAGGTTGTCACGGCACAAGCGGCTGAACTAGCTGTAAATCATGCAGCACGTTCGGCTAAGTTACGCGCAGGATTATTTAATTTGGTGAATAATTAATTGACAGGATAACCAGATTTATTAAATTGAGACCGAGTTAACTCTTAAAAAAGGACAGTGATAACATTTTTAAGGAACAATTGAGATGCAAATAACAGAGGTAAAAGTTTTTCCTGTAGAGGATGGTGGACGGCTTAAGGCTTATGCAACATTAGTTTTCGATGACTGTTTCATCGTGCGAGACTTAAAGGTAATTCAGGGAGATACCAACCTCTTTGTTTCTATGCCTTCGCGTAAGAAAAAAGATGGCACTTTTAGAGACATCGTTCATCCATTAAATGCCGAAATGCGATCTTCTGTTGAAGAAAAAGTAATAGAAGAGTATAATAAGACTGCTCAACAATAGTTTAAGACATCTTGGGGCGTAGCCAAGTGGTAAGGCACCAGTTTTTGGTACTGGCATCCCGTAGGTTCGAATCCTTCCGCCCCAGCCATACTTCGCCAAGGCTTCGTATGGCTGGCCATCTTCTTTAAGGACTATAAGATAGTTATAAATTTAAGTTACAAGAATAAATAGCGAAGTATGCCCTACGTAGCTTGCCAAGCCGATAGGCGTGGATAAGCAGAGTAGGGCTTTCAAATTTCCATTATGCACTATGTCTATTTGATTCGTTCACTTCAAAACCCTTCTAAAACTTATATTGGTCAAACAAATAATCTTGATCAGCGTATGGAAAAGCATAATTCTGGAGCATCAGTTTACACTTCAGATTATAGGCCCTGGAAATTGGTTACTTATATAGCATTTAGCGAACAACAAAAGGCGCGAGACTTTGAAAAATATCTTAAGATTGGTTCTGGCCATACTTTTGCTCAACGTAGGTTGTGGTAATTATGCACACTTTATTTCTAGCTTCTAAATCACGTTCTCGTCGCGAGTTATTAGATTTTTGTCGCATCCCGTATAAATTAGTCGAACAATCTGCAGATGAATCACAACATCCAGATTTGCCATTACTAGAGCTAGTCCAGTACTTAGCAGAACTAAAAATGGCCCATGTGCAGCTACCATTTTTTTCACAGAAGCTTGCTTGCCCAGCCGTAGCGCAAAGCGCGCAGATTGGCTGGGTATTAACAGCAGATACTTTGGGTGTTAACTCACAAGGCGAAATTTGTCGCAAGCCAGTTGATCGAGCTGATGCT
>DATEBN010000095.1:0-4630 GCA_035287785.1 Candidatus Babeliales bacterium | reverse complement strand
TTTTTGGCACTAATTTAAATTCCGGCTCTTCACTTAACATTAACGTCAATTTAAGCGCTGTTCCCCCGCAACTTTCTCCTGTTTCTCCGCGTGTACATCGACATACGCCATTTACATCAGCACCTGCTTTTATAAGTGCCTGCACAACCTGATTAGCATAAACACTATATGAGCGCACTGCACGCAATAATGGCGTACAGCCACTAGCATCATTTTGATTTGGGTTAGCACCATACTCTAAAAGCAATTTAACCAATTTGAGATACGCTAAACGATCCTGTTTATGCCAATTTCTAATGGTATAAACTAATATTGACTCAAAAAAATCTTTTTGTTCTAATGCTGTATACATATGAATTTGTAAATTAGCATTAGCACCACCTTTTAATGCTGCCCGTGCTTTAACCAGATCACGTTTAGTAACAGCATTATATAAAACGCGATCTATAGGCGAATAAATTAAATAACCCTTAGAATTCGTTAATTTATTTGTCATTAAAATTTCCTAGAAAACATGAATATTTTGCAAAATATCAAAATAATAGTTTGCATCACCAATACTTTTAGATTTTTTAATTTCATGCAAAATTAATTTTACTTTTTTTAACATTACTGGCAAATATGGATCAGCTTCGGATTGACGCACACAATTTTCAAGATTTTTAAGTAAATCTGCAACATTAATTTCGACCATTTTGTTTCTCTATAAAAATCGAATCTATTATTCAAGATATTCAGGATCACATTCTTCGACAAACAAACCGCTTTGTTGAATTTTATCGATAATATTTTCGCACTTATTAGCACTACCAAGATACATGTAATAATCATGACTAAAAAAAACCAACATGCTGTTTTTAATCCCAAGCTTGCACCAAAATTTATTTCTTAATATTAAACGAGCTGCTACTTCTACTTCGTTTTTATTTAATTTAAGTCTATTTCTCAGGCGTTTAAAAAATTCAATCATTGTCGGATCTAGATTGAGGTCTTCGTCTAGTTCCCAATATTTTTCTAAACAAGTAATCAGCAATCCTGCTAGATTATTGCAATCCATAAATAAATTAACGGCATTAATATAAGCATTTTCGGTCAATAAATATTCTGCATAAGTTAATAATTTACCGTCGACCATGGTACCGACTTGAGAATAACAGGTCCACTCATCGAGCAAATAAATTCCGTTAATGTCACGATTTTTAGGATTATATTTAGTTATGCGCCAATAAAACATGTTTAATCGCCAATTCTATTCAAATTTTTATCATATGTACCTAATCTAGCTGCTTTACTCTCTAAATTTTTCACCGAATCAGCCATTTTCCAGAATCCACCATTGTGATCGTTGCGATCTATAGTTATAAATCTATTACCTCGTTGATACACTGGCAAGTCTTGAGAATAATAGTTAGTTTTTCTAAATCCCATTTTCTTAGCAAGTTCTTTAGCCAGCAATTTTTTCTCTAGCAAACTCATTTGTGGCCCCATGATACGAGCAGGTTTAATCTCATTAGGCGCAGGCTTTACTGCTCCAGATACACATTTAGATTTCTTGCCAGACTGATTATGCTTTAAATAATCTTCGGCATGATTAAATAAAGTTTGATTATTAGTTGAGCCACTTTTAAAGCTAATAACTAAACCATTAAGCTCTGCCAGCTCATATTCTTCAGCGACCACTAAGCCTAAAGTTCGGGCAACATCTTTGCCAGGGGCACCAAACTTATTGAGCCAACTAATTTTACCAGGTTTAGCTTTATCAGCTTGCTTTTTGACTGTCATAGCTTTATGTAATTGTGCAGCGATCACTGAATCGCTAATCACAGAAACTGCTTTGCCAGTTAAAAAATTAACCGCCAAGCTTAAAATTTGTTCACCGACGAATTCACCAACTTGCTCAAATTTTTGCAAGCGTGGTACCGTTTCGACGTAGTCCCAAAATTGTTGGTATCGCTCACTGCCATAATCATGTAAAGCTGACACGTGAGATTTAAGTTCAACATACTCTGGGTCAAAATCTAGTAATAACACCATGGTTTTAACTAAACCCAGTGTTACGTTTTTAGTTAAATTAGCAATATTATTAGCGACCGCATGGGGAATTTGTGTAGCACTATTTAGTGCTGAACAGACCAAGGAATTAGATAAAAAAATATATCAAAAAGTTAAAAACTAAACTTAATTGCCAGTTGTTTTGCTTCACTACTACTCGCAAGTTTTAACTAAATTTTTGTGCTTAAATCGCGCTGTAAAATCTACACATTTAGTTTAAGTTGTCAAATCATAAATTACAAATTGCTTATCTACTATAAATTTGTTAATTATATGAACTGGATTGAAATTTTAATGGAGTCAACTTAGACCAGCATGTATAAACATTTAAATTTAAAACAACTATTGATGCTAGTAATGCTAGTTACAACTCCATTACTGTTCTGCGGTTTTGCTGCTAACACTTTAGTTAAAATACCGAATGGCTATATTGCCATTGAAAATCTAAAAATTGGCGACTTAGTTACATCATTCGATTTCGCAAATAAATGCGTAATTGCTTGTCCCATTACAAATATACAACAGATACTATACAATCCTGTTGATTATAATGGGATTGAACTTGAAACTAAAGGTGAAAAAACTAACAACACTGATACTGACACAACTGCAAGAATTATAACTTCAAATAATCATAA
The DNA here is from genome assembly GCA_035287785.1 of Candidatus Babeliales bacterium. GTDB lineage: Bacteria > Babelota > Babeliae > Babelales > JABDEC01 > CANKVQ01. Next base: position 1,940 of record DATEBN010000095.1, on the reverse strand, counting down.
GTTTTATACATTTGAATCTTGTTGGCACCAAGCTAATTTTTTAACTAAAAATAGTTACCTCGACAATACAATTAATCTTATAAAAATAGAAAATATAAACATCGCGCCCCCAAATTTAATTTATTACGATATTACCATAGACAGAACTCATAATTTTTTTATTACCCATCAAGACATATTGGTACACAATGAAATAATCACATTCTTTGGTATCGCTTTAGCATCAGAAAAAATGGTCGAAGCAGCTGTTGCAACTGGCACAATGATCTATGCTGGTATATCTTTAGCTAAAGAATTTATTAGCTTAAAACGAAACAAACAATCTTCAAATAAAAAACGTTCAAATTCCGCTGCTCCAGCAGGAAATACTCCGCCAGAGAATAATAACGACCGTGATCCTGATAAATTCAAACGAGAGCATCCGCATGGCAAATATGAAGATGCGCCATATCATAAAACTAAACAATCTGGTTGCAAAAGCCCCGCACCTAAAAACGGCCAAAAAGCCCTCGACAATTCGGTAAAAATTTCTAAAGAATCAGCAAACCGTGTCGGGATTAGCAATGGACAATTCGTTAGATTAAATATCACAAGAGCAGGTTTATATCACGGTTATGTACAACTCTGGAATGAATTACCACCCGAAGCTAGACGTGAGCTTTTAAAAACAGATTGGGTAACTCAGAAAGGTAAAATTTTATGCAACCACTTAAAATAATTTTAAAACTCAACAATTTAGAATACTTTGAGATATTGTTTTCAGACCCTAAACCAATTTTTTGCTGTGAGAAAATAGAATTATTTTTTTGTAACGGCAAAATTAAATTACAATTATCAAATGACTTTGCTGAAGAAACTATCTCGAGCTTAAAAATATTATTAACTAAAGCTATAAATAATAATTTATGGTTAGAAGAATCGATTGACAAAGACCTTGGGTGTTTGTGGAACGATGATCTGCATAAATACTCAGACCCAAATTTTAAGCCATCTAAAAATCATCCTGATTGGGCGGGCCTTAATTATCACATGTGGTCAACAAACGATATCGCACTAGACATAACCGATACCTGGCTATATAACGACAGTGATGGAAATATTATTTTAGAAATCACGCCACGATATAAATGGCTTTTTGGTGATTTAGATAGTGAACCAGAAGATGATCCAAATTTTATAACTTATAACGAATTTATGAAAAATTATCAGCCATATATTTCCAGAATTATACCCCTAGAAGTGGCCCAACAATGGTTACATCAAGCTAATGAGTTATTAGATTTATCAGAAGAAAACAAGCGAATTGCTACGCTAGAAGCAGAAAACGAGTAACATACTATTCTGAAATTAATTCAACTGACGTGATCTCAGGCGCATGTTCCCTAATAGCCGTTTCAATGCCCATGGTTAATGTAAAACTGGACATAGGGCAACTTTGACAAGCACCAGTTAACTTAACTGATACGATATTATTTTGAATGTTAATTAACTCGATTTCGCCACCATCAGATAAAATATAGGGACGAATTTCAGCGAGCGCGTTTTGGACACGCGTTTGCAAAGATAATAAAGCCATAAATTAATTCCCAAAAAATTAAACTCGGGACCATAGCACTAAACTATTAGCCCGAGTTTAATTTTATTTTTTATACTAATATGTTTAATTATTAACTTAGACCCATTCTAGACGTGCAACTTGTGCAGTATCACTAGGACGACGGCCTAAGGCAATAATTCTAGTATAGCCACCTGGACGGTCTTTATACTTAGGTGCAATATCAGTAAACAATTTTAATAGCGCTGCCTCTTTATATGGCAACATGCTATAAGCTTTGCGACGGGCATTAAAATCGTTACCGTATTTAGCTACCGTAACTAATTTTTCAGCCAGACGACGAACTTCTTTTACGTTAGCTTTAGTACTCTTTAAATGACCAAAA
>DATEBN010000094.1:0-8563 GCA_035287785.1 Candidatus Babeliales bacterium | reverse complement strand
AATTTTTGTAGCGCCTGTGTCGGGGGTTAAAAGAGCACATGCAGGTATAATAGCGCCTGAAGGAGCACATGCTGCTCCAATTCCAGTTACACATAGCCATAAAAGAGCCCGTTCAGCAGAAGCAGCTGCTCCGGCTGAAGCTAGTGCTGCTCCAATAGCTAGAACTATTGTACGAAAAACAGGTAATCCCGTTAAACGGCATGGTATTAAACATTTTTGTTCAAATCCAGATTGCAAAAAGGGGTTTAGATTTCCAAGTGAAGTAAGAAAGCATGAACGCCTACATAACAATGAGAGACCTTGTGTTTGTCCACATTGTCTAGCTAGTTTTGCCCATGATTCTAATCTTAAGAGACATTTAAAAAACCCAGCTGCTTGTACATGGCGAACGCAAAGCAAAATGGCCTAAAAGTTATTCGCCCTTCGATACATTACATAATGCAGACGCAAGCTAATAATCAGTCATTAATTATGGGCGATTATTTTTAAAATTAAAGTGTTGGTCATAAATTTGGGTGGCTACAAATGGTAAACCACGTAGACCTTGTAATTTTAGGCCATAATCAATGATCCATAATGCGACCGCTATGCCGATGATGTGTAATACAAATTGGTAACAAAACGCCACCAGGATAGCGATACCGAGGGTCGTAATCAGTAAACCTAAAGAACTATCAGTTTTTTTATGCATGAGTTTTGGGTCGATATTAATAATTATGATTTAAATTTTAATAAATCTAACTAATCTTATTAGCTATAGCAATAACTGTTTTAAATTTTTGACAGATTTTGGAATTTTTTAAGTTAGACTAGATTTTTTGAAACTAATTCTCTATAGCTAATAAGAGTAAAGTCTTAACTTTCTCCATTTTCTCTATCAAAGGAGTTCTATCTTATGGCATATAGTGTCAAATCTAAAAAGAGTGGTAAAGCTTACTTCTTGCATACTAAAGAGGTAACTTTAGCAGCTGGACGTAAACAACGTATCTATTACTTTGCTGGTGTAGCAGAAAAAAATGCGATTGATGCATTACCGGCTGGTTATGAAGTAATGGAAAATGCGCGCACTGGTTTACCGATGTTACGCAAAAAGAAATAAATTATAATAGACGGGGGGCTTCCCCCCCGTCTATTATAATTTATTTCTTGATTTATAGCATTTAAATATCAGATAGGTATGGAGAGAGATAGTATGTTAATTAAACATATAGGCTTATTGTTGTTATTAGGATCATTTGGTTTTGACATTTTTAGCCAACCTGTAAATCTTGTTTGGCAAGTATCGCAGCAGGGCCTATGGGAGTTAGATTGGTTACCTGAGTTATTTTCTGGGTTAGAGATACAAAACATAAATGATGGTAAATTTGAAAAATTTATTAATAATTCGATTGTGGTTGTTCAGCCACATTCATTTTCAGATACAACCAACACATTAAGTGCAAAGTCTTATTTTAAAAAATTACGTGATGCTGGATATAAATTTGGTATTTTATTACTTAGCGATGAGGCGTTTATTGCTCCAACCGATAGTTATAGATATGCCAATTTTGTTTTTAGGACATCTTGGGATAGTAAGTATAACGCATTTAAGAACGTATTAGTTTTTCCATTAGGATATAAAACAGGTTTCTGGAAAGATTGTGATAAAAATTTAAAACCAGCTATACAGCGTAAATATACCTGGAGTTTTGCAGGGCAATCTACTGGTAAGCAATCCCGAGCAGATATGTTTAAAAATATGAAGCAGATTTCAAATTATTTTATTCATGAAACTTATACATGGGATGATCCTAATGCGTTGAAAACAAACGTTTACCGTGATGTTTTATTAGATACCATAATAGTTCCATGTCCAAGTGGCTGGATTAATCCTGATACATTTAGAACATATGAAGCGCTAGAATGTGGGTGTATTCCAATTGTAGAAAAAGGCTATAACAATTATTATGAAAGTTTATTAGGGAAGCATCCTATGCCTGTTGTAGAGTCGTGGGAGCAAGCTCCTGATCTAGTTAAATCCTTGTTAGCAGATCCAGTTGGTTTAGAGCAGCTTAGGGTTAAATGTCAAGAATGGTGGCTTGATTGTAAACGAAGTTTTAATTATAAAATGACGAAAACTATTAAACATACTTTTCGTATAAAATAAACTTGAGTTATTAGAAAAATAGACTGAATTATAAAATACACAGCTCAGTCTATTTTTTTAGCTAAAAGTTAATTCTTATACAGTCAGTCTAGATTATTTATAAGCCCATGCTTTTTATAAACGCTGCTTGATTTGGTTTACGCCCCAAGAAATCTTCAATCAACTCGTTGGGATCTTGAGCGCCACCTTTGCCAATTACTTTTTCGATATACTCGTTACCCATGGTTGGGTTTAGTAACCCACCAGCTTTAATTTTTTCAAATAAATCTTTGGCAAAGACATCGGACCACATATAGCCATAATATTTAGCAGCATAACCAGCTGAAGCGACATGTCCCCAGCCTTCTACCATATGGTCATTGGCGTATGGCGCCACGTACGGTCTAGTATGAGCTAAAATATCGAACATGATTGCTTGCGTAGCTTTATTTTGGCCGGCTTTAAAATAAGCTAGTGACATGCGAGCAAAGCAGAGTTGGCGGCAAATAAAATCACCAGAGTCGAACTGTTTTAATGTAGCCAGTGCCGTAATCGTGGCTGTTGGCAACGGCTGTCCAGTCTGGTAATGTTTGCTCACTAATTTTAAAATCTCCGGGTCAGTGAGCCAGTTTTCTAACATCTGTGATGGCATCTCTACAAAATCTGTCTTAACGTTACAGCCTGAAAGGGAGGCAATTTCAGTTGCGCCTAACAAGCCATGTAGAGCATGCCCAAACTCGTGAAAGAAAGTTCGGACATCATCGTAGGTCATCAAAGCCGGAGTATCAGCGGTAGCTTGTGGAAAATTTGCGATTACCGCATTTAGGCCTGGTATCTTCTGCTGATTTATTTTAACAGCTGGGGCGATCGGAAAACAGGCGGCATGATTATATTTGTTTTCACGTGGGTATAAATCCAAAATAATATGCCCTATTAATAGATCGCCGCGATAAACTTCTAAGAGCCCCAAATTTTGATACCAAAGGTTAACTGTTTGGTGCTTAAATTTTAAGCCCATAAACTGCTCATAGATTTCGAGTAGCTGATTTAAAGTATGCTCTAGTGGGAAATATTCTGAAATTTTAGACATATCTAAATTTAAATGATGCTTACGATAGTTATTTTTTAAATAGCGTACATCCCAGGCCCAGACCTGATTATCAGCATTTACCATAGTAGCGCGTTGCGGTTCAGCAGCTAAAAATAATTTAAATTCTTGCGCTGCTTTAATTTGTGCAGGAGTTATAATACTATCAATAAAGCTTTCCACGGTAGCAACATTTTGTGCCATTTGATCATCTAAATCTAAATCAGTATAACTAGCAAAACCCAAAATCTTAGCTAGCTCATCACGCGTATTAATAATTTGTTGAAATATAGACTGATTTTTTGGATAGGCAATATTCACAAAGAAATCGAAAGTTTTTTGGCGTGTTGCACTAACTGTACAATTATCTAAAACCGCAACCAAAGTAGGGACTTGGGCTTTTATGATTAATTTGCCATCAGCTGTTTTAGCTAAACCAGCCAGCGTATTCTTGGGAGTACCAGCTAATTCTGCTAATGTAAAACTAATTGTGCGATTTTCTTCGTTAATATTTTTACTAAACTCTTGCGTTAATTTATTTAATGCTTGCGTCAGCGTTTGTACTTTCACAAATTCTGGTTCTGGTAAATTTAAACCAGCTCGCTTAAAGCCGGCCATAGTCTGATCAATAAAGTAAATTTGTGCTGCACTAAGTTGAGTTAATTTACCATTATTTTCGGTATAATTTTTAAGCGCTTGATAGAGTGCTTTATTTAAGCTTAATTTTAGTGTTGCCATGTTACTAAGTTCTAATACAGCTGTTTGAGCAGCGTTACGGATAGCTTCATCGGGATGTGCATTATCAATAATATTTAAGACCCCGCAGTTAGCGCCCAATTCGTAACCAATTTGATCTAGTAGGCCAAAACTATTGTGGTAATTTTGCTCAGCTGTAGGTGTCTCAATAATTTTATCTACTTGATTAATCCAGGCAATGGCTTGATCTTTGATTTTATTTACGTCAGCGATATCTGTCGGAAATAATTTAATAATATTTTTAGAGCTGCTCAATTGCTGTGAAATTTGTGATAATGGCATAGTTTTATGATTACTAAATAAATGGGGTTGATAAGATACTGCTAAAACAATTAAAGTAATGATAATAAACATAATTGTAGTTCCATAAATTAGATACTTAATAGTTAGTTTCTTCAAGTTTAATTTGCTTCCATAACTGATCCGTCTTTAACCAATTTTCAAGTTCTGCAACAGAAATTTGATCGTAAATAATTTGCATAATCCCTCTTATTTTTAAAGATCAATGACAAATTATAATACCAAAAATAATTGTTAATTGTTATTTTCTAAGCACGCCTATTTTTGGATAATCTAAAGCCCTAGGAGTTTGGCAATGGAAAATGATCTATTAATCAATAATTGGCTAACTATCCCTGGTAACGAGATTGAAGTAACTGCCAGTCGTTCTGGTGGTGCGGGTGGCCAACACGTGAATAAGACTAATTCCAAGATTACAATTCGTTGGAATGTACCTAACAGTCTGGCATTAACTGAGTCACAGAAAATTAGAATATTGCAAAAATTATCAACTAAGCTAACTAGTGATGGCGATTTAATTATTCATGATAGTACGACTAGAAGTCAACATCAGAATAAAGAGCAAGCTCTTGGTCGCCTAGCAGAAGAGCTGCGACAAGCTCTGCATGTGCCTAAAAAGCGCATGCGAACGCGTGTGTCGCCAGCAGTTAAAGAAGCGCGCTTACGTAGTAAAAATCAGCGCAGTGAAATTAAGAAAATGCGCAGCAAGAAAAATTTTGTAGATTAGGACCAAAGCAGCTTAATGGTTCAGTTTGTCGCCCTTCGATACGTCTCACTAGGTTCGACTACTCAGGGTGAACGTATGTAGGAAAGACGTTCATGGTGAGTCTCATACGTAGCTTTAGCGAAGTATGGGGTATCGAACCATAAGACTGTAATAGTTCTTGCTAAGCAGGTGCTAATTATTTGCGCCTAGTTGTAGTCTCTTTTTCTGTGCGAGCTAATCTAATCCCGCCAATAATTAGTAAGATTAACGCTAAGATGAGCGAAATTAATTTAATAATATTATTTAAAATATCCCAATACATAAAATAGCTGCCAATTAAGCAAAAGGTGCCACCCATAATAAAGCCCAAGCTTAAAAACGGAATTGGAATTACGAAAGCACCTAGAATTAGTGCTAATAGCCCAATAATGCCGCTAGTATAAAAATAAGCTTTTTGAAAGTTACTACGACTTTCATTATATGCAGCCAGTTCAGCCTGATATTCACTATCAGTTTTAGTTTGAGTAATAGGTGCGCCAAATTTAGCTTGGATGGGAGTATGCCTAGGGTAGGCTACTTCTTTAACTGCTACGCGTGTACCAACATACGCAATTGTCGGCAGTAAAATCATGATTGCAAAACCAATGGAGAGATTTCTTAAAGTGACTAAAACTGACATTATTTACCCCTTTTAGAATTTTTTTAGAACCTAACTGCTACTATAACAGTTTAAGTTACTATAAAATATTTTAAGTTTAATTTGCAAATGCTTTTACTTTCCGCGGGCAATGGCCGCAGCATAATTAAAATCAAAAAAATATTGTTGCCAAGATTCATCGGTAGTTTTGTATTCATTGTCATACACAAAATGATCTATTAAAGCTTCGCGTACTCTTAAGATCTCTCTAAGTGCCCCTTTTTTATTTTTGGGATCTGCAATGGTAAAATCTAATAGCTCCAAAGCCCGTTCGAACGCTTTTTGGCTATAATCAAGATTGTTGCTTTTTCGCCATTGGATTGTTCTTTCAATGTCTGTGCCAACATTAGCTAACTGCTCCATTAATGAAAACTTAAACCAGTGTTCAGGTGTTAAATCTTTGTGAATTTTCATGAGATAACCAGTTTATGGACAATTTCTCGGATCACTATTTGAATTTTTGGGTTATCTACACTACGAGATCTATTGCCAAATCCAGGACGTAAATTGATCATCGAATCAAAAACAATAAACTCGTCTTTGCCAAATTGTTCAGGAAAAATATTGATACCCCAGAGGTGCGCTTGCTGTGATCCCTCTTCTAACAATAAATACTCTTGATCGGCATGCAGTCCAGCATCTACAACCATAATTTTTTGTTCGATATCGACAACGGCTTTAACTAAACCACCGAACATTTTTTCGGACATTAATTTTAATTCTGGAAGAGAGATTTTATTTTTTTCTGTAATTGTTTTCATCTAATAACACAAGCCTTAATTAATTTAATAGCGTTTTGTCTAAATACCCAAACAGTTTAAGTTACTATAAAATATTTTAAGTTTAATTTGCAAATGCTTTCAAAATATCGTCAACATGGCTCTTAAGGTTCACATCTTCGATCATTGCTACGATCTTGCCCTGATTAATTAAAACCGTTTTGCGTTGCGGATAAAACCGGCCCAGCAGATTATTATTCGCGTGATATAGCCCAGCGACGGTTCGTTTATTATCAGCTAATAACGGAAATGGTAAATTATGTTTAGTTTTGAATTTCGCATGAGCTTTAACTGAGTCGTAGCTAATTCCAAAAATATTGATTTTTTGTTCGTGATAAGTGTCGAAAGCATCACGTAACTGACAAGCTTCTTTAGTGCAATCCGGTGTGCCATCTTTGGGATAAAAATATAAGACTATTTTTTGATTTTTAAATTCGGTTAACGGGTTGCGTAGTTTTCCAGTTTCGTCTAATAAACTAAAGGTTGGTGCTTGATCACCTATTTTTAAATTTTTATTTTTTTTTGATTTAGCGAGTGCTAGCGCTGGAATTAGTAATAAGATTAATACCAAAATAGCTTTATGGTTCATCTATTTTCCTCGGGCAATTGCCGACGCATAATTAAAATCAAATTACGATTGAAAACAGTATAAGCATTTTTTAGTTTTAATTAAATTTATGCGCGCGTGTATACTTACCAATCTATTTCAGTTAACGCATGCTGTTGTAAAAATATATTGGCTTGTGAAAAATGCCGACAGCCGAAAAAGCCGTTGTGTGCTGATAATGGTGATGGGTGTGCTGTTTTAAGAATCAAGTGTTGTTTAGTATTAATATTTACAGGCAAGTTTTGTAATTTTCGTTGGGCATAAGCGCCCCATAACATAAATACCGTCGGTTGTGCACGTTTTAGTAATTCTATAATAATCGCGTCAGTAAACAGCTCCCAACCTTGTTTTGCATGGCTAGCTGGCTGCCCGGCTTCGACAGTTAGTACCGCATTTAGTAATAATACGCCCTGCTGTGCCCAGTGATTTAAATTTCCAGATTTGCCAAGCTTTGCTTTTGGTATTTCTAGATCGCTTTGTAGCTCTTTAAAAATATTTCTTAGCGATGGCGGCAACGGCACATTAGGCGGCACACTAAAACTCAGGCCATGTGCTTGACCGGGGCCATGATATGGATCTTGACCGACAATTACGACCTTGACCTGCTCAAATGGCGTAGCTTGTAGTGCGGCAAAAATATTAGTTTTAGCAGGGTAAATTTGCGCACCGATTTGTTCTCGTGTTTGCAAAAATTGCACTAAATTATCAATTTTAGGATTACTGCATGTCATCGCCAAAACTGGTTTCCAGCTATTAGGTATGGCCGTAAAAAAGCGTTGTTGTCTGTCGGTCATAGATCCGTCTATTTAATTTTAACTAACGAGCAGATTTATCAGCAAGGGCGGCTTCTCTTAAGACAGTAGCGATGAATGGGCCGTCACATTGCGAGAATATGTTTTTGTCAAATCTATTTGAAATGCAATGACCGTGCTCATAAACAGCCAAATGTAATGTTTGGCTTGCAGTAGCGATGAATTCCCTGCGACATGTTTGTAGTTTAGAATTAATTTTTTTTTCATCACTAGCTACGTCTCTAGCGCATTTAAGGTATGTGGAACTGACATCTATCAGTTGTTGTTCAGCGCTTACATCTGAATCTTGGCATGCTTGCATATTGATACTAAAAGAAGTTGCTATTAGCAAACCCATAAAAATATTTTGAGAAAATTTCATTTTATGTCCCGTTAAATAGTGAATTATTTTTATCTATAATACTATTAATTTTAAAACTTATAAATGCTGCACAAGCTATTATTCTGCCCTTTAGAGTTATTTGGGATCTTTAATGTGAGCAGCTTTCATCCGCTCAAATAATGGTGCTTGTGTTTGCCTAGCAGCGATCAGTTGAGCTAACCGCTCTTCATCTGAGGTGTAAGCCACTTTGGTTACAAATTCTACATTTTCGATGACACCAGCGGTGCCAATTATGGCGCCGCCCACGTGTCTAAGCTTATCTCCGCTTTCCAATGCGGCGAAAGATGCTATGGCTGTACGAGGGTTAAGATT
>DATEBN010000093.1:0-5641 GCA_035287785.1 Candidatus Babeliales bacterium | reverse complement strand
TTTACCAAAAGCTATTTAAAATTAACGTTAAAGATTATCCAGTAGCAGATTGGATTAATACTAATGGCTTTTATATTGGTTGCCATCAAGATTTGACTGTGCCAGATTTAGATTATGTAGTCAGAGTTTTAAAATCTTATTTTGAACAAAAATGACAAAAGTTAATTTCTAAAATTTCAAACAGCTATATTTATTGATTTTATTTATGTCCCAGTGAACATGGATAGGAATAGATTTTCGATTTAATTGAATGTTAAGCCAGCCTGGTCTGTGTAAGCGCATACCATTTAAACGGGCAAAAATAGAAAATAAAGTTTGATCATGCCGACCAGATCCAAAACCCATCGGTGCTGTGCCATCGTCTTGAAATAGTTCTAAATTACTGGTTAATTTATACACTGGCAAAACATAGCTATCAAGAACTTGGCGTGTTAGGCCTTGAATGCAAGCAGCTAAGAACTTAGTATCGTGATCTAACATAGCTAGTTGCCAATCCCCGGAAAAGTGTTTAATTAGCTCATCACGTACTTTTTTAGTTAATCTGGGCTCGATGGGGTGGCTATCAGTATCCATTAAGAAATACCCCTCTTGAATTATGTATTGAAATAAATCATCTAAAGGCTTAAAAACTTCTACGGCCGAATCGGCATAAAGTATATATGGGCATTCTTCTAATGCTTGCTTAATTGCAACTGGCTTCCAGGCAAACCAGCCACGTACGAAACGATTGGTATCAGTTTTAAATGGTCGTAAAATATTGGGATGGATGTTGTTTAGTGCCCGCAAATAAACATGCGGTTTTTGTTTTAAGATTAGTTCTTGTGGTTTAGTAAAACCTAAGTCGAATACTAAGATTTTTTCGACAAACTCATGATCGTTTTTATTAATTGAATCGATCAGTCTAATTACGCGATCAAAAAAATTGTTATCAGCACAAGTGCAAAAATAATGGGGTATAGCACTGATATTATTAAGTAAGATTAAGTTAAGCAGTAGTATTACGAGTTTAAATTTACGCTTCATAATTATCCCTCTAGTTTATTGTTTATATGCATGTTGTCATAACTAATCGAATCGTGGAAGCGGATGATAACATATTTTCAGCATCCTTAAATCGATATTTAAATTGACACTATGGTATACTTATATTATAACTCTCGCTGATAATCAATATCTGATTTGTGATTAATTACTGAGGAGTATCTAAATGAACAAATTTAGTATTTTATTGCTAATTTTAGTGCAAATTTTTAACATAAATACCGGTGGTAATGATTTACATACTGGTGCTCATTTAGATAAAAGTTTGTTAAAAAAATATGCTCCTACTCTACCGCATATTAATTCTAGACACGACATCTTGAAATTTTTACCTGCAGGTGGAGTTGTAGCTGAAATAGGAGTGGGTGATGGGGATTTCTCACATTCCATTAAAATGCATGCCAAGCCATCTAAGTTATATTTAATAGATTGTTGGGAAGAGCAATCAAAATCGATTTATCCAGATGATTTTAATGTTTCTACAGAATTACAGTTAAAGCGTTATAACTCTGTTAAAAACATGTTTGCTAATGATAAATCGATAGAGGTTCTAAGAATGTATTCCTGTAATGCGGTGGCATTATTTCCAGACAATCATTTTGATTGGGTATATGTAGACTCTAATCACACTTATGCGGCGGTCAAAGCAGATCTAGAAATGTGGCTACCAAAGGTTAAAAATGGTGGTTTTATTTGCGGTCATGATTATGTATTACCAAATGAAGTTGGCGGTATTTGTTTTGGGGTTGTACCAGCAGTCAATGAATTTATCAAAAAGAATGCTCTGGAGCTCGTATATTTAACGACAGAGAAATTTGCTACTTATGTAATTCGAGTTAAAAAATAATTAAAGGTTTCAGCGGTTCTGGAGTGTAGTAATGAAATTTAAAAATGTATTTGTATTTGTTACACTCTTAACCGCCGAAATTGCGATTATTGCTAATAGTGTCAATGATTATAATTTCAGCTTTGCTATTTTAACTAATAATTTGTGTGAATTAATTAAACCCAAAGCGATTTTAACTACCAGTTTAGATTTTTGTGGTTCAACTAAAATAATTTTAACGCAAAAAAATAGTCCAAAATTAGTTGCCATTGAAGATAATTATGATTTTTTAATTCAGGTAGGCAGATCATTAGGTGAATCATATGCGAATAGTTATAAAAGATTTTGCTTAATTGAAGAAGAGCCACTTAAGCAAATTAGCGCCAAATTTCTAAGCGAAAATTTTCCCAGAGGTCTAGATCTAGTGATTGCGCAGCGAATTTTATTAACTAAACCTGATATTATTAAAAATTTGCTAGCTAGTTTAAAGCCAGCTGGACTAGCGCTAATTATAGTTAATGATCCAGATAATTGTAGTTTAGATCTAAATAAAGTCACCGAGTTAGCCGTTGGATTGGGGTATACAATCCAACGAGCTAAATTTTATAATGATCAAATTATTCTAATTTCTAAGTCTGTTAGTTTGATTCAGGCGGCTAAAACACTGGTACACAGAGCAGCACGTAAATTTTATAGCCAAGTTGGCCAAGATCGTTGGGTATATACTAAATTTTTTGAGCAGCTAGGGGACAATTATCGGGGTACTTTTGTCGAAATTGGGGCACACGACGGGGTCACGCATAGCAATACGCTTTTCTTTGAGCGCGAATTGGGTTGGCGAGGCGTATGTGTAGAGCCAAGAGCATCTGCTTTTAAATCGTTAACCCAGAATCGTAAATGTGATTGTTTGCAAGCATGCATCACTGCTAAAAATGAGAAACGTATGTTTCTAGAAGTTGAAGGATTTGCGGCTGAGTTGAGTGGTTTGGTTGATACATATGAGCCGGGGCATCGAAATAGAATTGATTTAGAAATTTCGCAAAATGGCGGGCAATATCGTACGATAGAGGTTGACTGTATTGATTTTAATACTTTATGTCAGCGTTATAACCTTAAAGCAATTGATTTTATGAGTATTGATACTGAGGGTTGTGAGTTAGAGATTTTACGTAATATTGATTTCTCTAAAATAGAAATTAAGGTAATTGCAATTGAAAATAATTATCGTAATCCTGAAATTAGGGCAATTATGGAGCGTAATGGCTTTGTTTCTGTAGGTCAGTTATCTACGGATGATATTTATGTATTTGGAAGGAAATTATAGTAACTAAACAGTGCGAATTTAAAAAGTTATAAAGGAATAGTAGGTGTTTTTAAGTAAGTGTAATCGTCCCTATTTGTTGTTAAGTTTGATATTTTTTAGTACAGCTGTACCGCTACAGACTATACCTCATCATATGTCAGCTCAGCAATTACTTAATCCTTATCGCATCGATCTGATGGCGAAATATATTTATGCTAAGTTTCGCGAATTTGATTTAAAAAGCGATTTTGCCAAAGAACTTTATGCGGCTCACCTACGTGCTTGGGGACAGGGGCATTACTTTGAAGAAATTCCATTAAAACAAAAGCTTCAAGATTTTACTAATATGTTTGATAAGATTCTAGATGCGATTAAAAGTGATAATTTTAATTGGAATCATGATATTTTCGATTGGTTTAAAAATTCGAGTGTGCCAGTTTGGCAAACAGATCCTAGCTTTATTTGCGATGGGGCCCATAGAGTAGCAGCTTGTTTGATTTATCATAAAAATGTGCAGGTTTGCTTGCATGAACAGTCGGTAGATATTTCTAACAGAATAAACTTAACTAGGTATAAAATTTATCAATTGGGTAATAAAATTTATGATCTTTTTTATTTTAAAGATCGGAATTTGGCGGAACAGTATTTAGACGCCATGGCTTTACAATATTGTTATTTGCAGAAAAATAGTTATATAGCATTAATTTTTCCGGCTGCTAGTTCTGATAAAGACCTTGAAGTAGAGCAAATATTACGGCAGTATGGCGATATTGTGGCCAAGAAGAAAATTTGCTTTTTTAAAAATGGTCCAGCTAATTTACTGTGTGAAGCTTATTGCGAAGAGGGCTGGTTTAATGATCATAATCCTGGCTTACAGGCTCGCGTTAGAGCTAGCTTTGGAAGCGATCTTAATAGTCAGAAGCCGACTACGGTCTATTTAATCGAATCTGATAGTGTAGCAAAGGTACAAATGGCTAAAGATCGAATTAGAATTTTATTTGGGTTTAGGGAATCGATTCATACTACCGATACGCATGCACAAGCAGTCAGATTAGCCCAAACAGCTTTTGTGCAAAACAGTATTCACTTTATGAATTATAGGGTAGAAAAGAATTTTAAAAATTTTAAAAAATATTTAGCTGGTTTTAAAAAATGGCTGCTAGATAATCAAATTGATGCTGAGTATTTATGTGTAGACAGTAGTGCAATTATGGCGGCCTATGGGTTACGTGATTGCAATGATCTTGATATTGTTCACCATGGTTATGACACGCAGATATTAAATAATGGTTTAGATTATTTAGCTAGTCACAATACTGAATTACAGTATCATGCTTATTCTAAAGATGAAATTATCTTTAATCCTAATTATTTTTTCTACTATGCTGGAGTGAAATTTGCGACATTAGAGGTATTGAAAGCAATGAAGACTAAAAGAAATGAGGATCCAAAAGATCTTACTGATCTTAGATTAATTGAGAATGTAAATAAGTTAAGTTAATTACGAAAACAGGGGGCTATAGATGTGTTTTAAATCTAAATTAGTACGGCGAAGTAGTTTGACATTAGGGCTAATTTTATGGATAAGTAATAACTTTGCGATACCGCACTATTACTGTACTTCCGCTGATAGCAATTTCTTTAAAAAAGTGGTCAGATTGGTCAATGATATTAATCGGTATGATGCGGAATTTGTGGAAAAAATATTGATTTTTGATCTTGGTTTTACACCAGCACAGCGTCAATTACTAGCTAAATCACCACATGTTTATTTACGTGAAGTTGAAAAAGTTTGCCCAGAAATTTTAGATCTATTTTTAACTAGCCATGGTCCACCTCGGCCGCGTTGGGTACGGGGCTGGTTTGCTTGGAAGCCGGTAGTGATTAAGCAAGCTTTAGACGAATGTCCCTATATTTTTTATATCGACGCAGCCATCGAAATCTATAAACCATTAGACGACTTATTTAAACATATTGTTGCGCAGGGTTATTTTTTAATTTCGACGGAGACTTCGACCATTCGTTCGCGTATAACTAACTCGGTCAAAGAGCAACTGCTACCCAAATTAAGTTCAGAATTACAAGATAGTTTACTAAATAGTGACATAATTTTAATTAGCGCTGGAGTGCAGGGTCTATCGCGTGCTGTTTACGATAATTATGTTTTACCAGTTTATAATTTAGCGCAAAATTTCGAGCTATTTAAAGATGATGGGAGTGCAAAATTAGGCTTTGGCGCCGGTCGACATGACCAAATTATCTACACGATTTTTGCTTATCAGAATAATTTTCAAATTTATCATAATGGTTGGATGGATTTAAAAGTTAATGGTAAAACTGCGCCATTGTATGCACATTGGAACCGTAAAGAATTAAATGCGCAAAGTGCGTTTAAATATTAAAATTACTAATAATGAGCTTGTTATTTAACTTTGGTTCAATAATTTGTGTTGAAAGAGAGTGTATTTATG
>DATEBN010000092.1:0-3718 GCA_035287785.1 Candidatus Babeliales bacterium | reverse complement strand
CGCTACTTGGGGGTCAGAAATTAGCTCAGGGTTAGTTATGCTAATCTGTTTAGCTGGACAGTGCGTAATTGCAAGGGGTGTTAAATTAGCGTTGTGTGCTGGATTACCAAAAAGTTTAGGACAGCTAGCTAAGCAGATAGTTAAGCTTAGGGTTAAATTTAAATAATTTGCTATCTTCATTAAGACCCTCGTTGAAGATGACTTGGTTTATAAGGGCTAACATTAACATACTACAATTAGAAATTTATTTTTCTCAATAGTTTTAATTTTTAAATTTAACTAACTGCTTGCTGTAAGCGCTTTTGGGTCTCAGCTAAACCTAGGGTATCGATTAGATCAACTATATGTAGTCCTGCAGGTGCGCCTGTTAAGCTTAATCTTAGTGCTGGAAAGAAAGTTTTAGCTGGAATTTTAGCTTGATTGGCCTGCTCTTTTAAGCAATTTAATAGTTGTTCCGGGGTATAATTAGCTAAATTATTTTGGGCTAATAAAAATTTTTGGATCAGCTGTTTTACTGCGGGACTTAAATTTTGCCTAATTAAATTATAGTCCGGTTCACAGAAATAAAATTTAGTTAGGGGTACGATCTCAGCTAATGTGACTAGATCTGTATGGATTAACTGCACTAGTTTTAATAGCTGGGTGTGATTATGGGGGTTTAATTTTTCGGGGTAGGCTGCTTCTAAAAACGGTTTACAGAGTGGGACGAGCTCTGCCGGCGTTAATTTACTGATCCATTTATGATTCACCCATTCTAGTTTCTTTACATCATATTTAATTTGACCAGCACTATGAATATGCTCGAAATCTAGTGCTTGACTAAGTTCAGTTAGCGACAAAATCTCTTCGGTAAAAGTGGCGCCAATAATGCCCAAATAATTATTAATCGCTTCAGGCAAGAAGCCTGCTTTTTGCAAATCACCTAGCGAAAAACCAAAATCTCGTTTGGACAGTTTTTTACCTTCAAGATTACAAATTAACGGCAAATGCCAAAAGGTGGGGACCGGCTTTTCAAAAGCTTGATACAGTAAGATCTGGCTCACAGTATTAGTTAAATGGTCATCGCCACGTAAAACGTGCGAGATACGCATATCCATATCATCGACAAAATTGGCAAATATAAAGGTAAAACTTTGATCTTGACGCGTGAGCGGGAAATCGGAAAAATTTTTCAGTTCGAACTCTAGCAGGCCTTTAGCTAAATCATAAAATTTAGCTTGTTGGGCTTGGTTAATGGCGAAGCGCCAGATAAATGGCTCAGCTTGAGCTAATTTAGCTTGGATCTGTGCGGCAGTTAATTGTGCACAAGTGCGATCATAGCGGGGAGCTAAATGCATAGCGATCTGTAATTCCCGTTTGCGTTCTAGCTCTAAATTAGAACAGAAACAGCGGTAAACTAAATTTTTCTGAATCAACTGATCTAGCGCTGCTTGGTAATAACTAGCTCTTTGAGATTGGAAGTATGGCCCCTCTTGGTACTTTAAATTTAGCCAAGCTAAGTCTGCTAAGATCTGTTTAGCGCCCACATCAAAATTACGTTCCGGGTCAGTATCTTCGATGCGCAGTACGAAAGTGCCCTGATATCTTAGGGCAAATAAGTAATTTAAGACGGCGGTCCGGACATTTCCGAGGTGCATCAGACCAGTCGGTGATGGGGCAAACCGGACCCGAACTTCATTAAAGTTTGGATTTGCGCTAGGTTGACTTAAATTGTGATGATTTAATTTTTTGTTTAAGTTTTTGGTCGACACAGGATCTTCGAATAATTTTAGGATAATTAATTTTAGAACAATTACTAAAGTTTAAATTATATTTGATTTTAATCTTGATTTCGATTAAGTCTAGAGTCCCAAAAGCTATTTTCAATAAAAGAGGAGTGTTTTTAGTAATGAAGCGGTGTGTAAAAATAGTCATGAATTTTGATGGCAGCAGTGATAGTTTAAGAAATTTTATCCAAAAAAAAGCCGTCAGTTCACAGATTGAAGGCTCAGTTCAGGCGCTGGAAGATAATAAGATTCGCATTATTGCTTGTGGTGACAGTGCGACTTTGGATAGTTTTATTGATGAGCTGTATCGGGGCTATAAAAAAGCTTACCCACAGGGTGTGACGGTCGAGCCATTTTTGACTACCGCTGATTATCGCGGCGTATTTCGAATTATTGAGTGACCCTTCGATACGTTCTGCTAAGCAGAACACTCAGGGCGAACGCACTAGGAGAAACAGCTAACACACTAAGCGAAGCAGTTTGAGAGTCCATTTAATATTTTACAAAAATTCCAATAAGTAGCTCAAAATAAGAAACCATAAATACGTTCGTGGTGAGTAGCCTGACGAAACCATTAGGTGAAGACAGGGTGTATCGAACCATACTTTTTACTTTTAGCCCAGAAAGTATTATAGTAGTTTTTATAATAAAAATATTATTAATACTAGCTGCAATGGGGATCGCCAATGTCAGATCATGCCAAGTGTGCTGGGCAAGAAATCAAAGCTTGTCAGCCTACTGTTTACGACGAACTAGTTTGTCATTTTCCATATGCGGTTTTTTCAGTCGCATTAAGTTTAATCATTTTGAGTTTTGTGACTTTCTTTGGCATCGACAAGCAGCCGGAATTAGTCCATGGTTTATGGTTACAGTTATTTCATAATTTTCACTTTATCCATATTATTTTTGCCACTGTGGGTTGTTTACTAACTTACATGCGGTTTTCGAAAAATATTATTAAGGGCATTATAGTTTCGATCTTTTCAGCGACGATTTTTTGTATCCTTTCAGATATTGCGATGCCCTATGTTGGTGCCAGGTTATTAGGTGTAAATATGCATCTGCATATCTGTTTTATCTCCGAGTTGCATAATATTTTACCATTTTTATTTGTGGGTATCTTAACTGGCCTAGCCATGATGCGACACCATAGTGAAGCTGGAAAAGAGATGGGTTTATGGTCACATTTTGCCCATATTCTAGTGAGTTCACTCGCAGCTAGTTTTTATTTAGTATCGCATGGTTTTACGAATTGGGCGGCTGCCATTGGCATGGTCTTTATGGTTTTAGTGGGTGCAATTGTGGTTCCATGTACACTCTCCGATGTGGTAGTACCCATGTTTTTTGCTGAGCAAAAAAAGTAATTAAAAAAATAATTTTAAGTTAAAGAAAAATTATCGTGAACGGCATACGCTTAGTTAATATCGATAAAAAGCTTAGTGGTACGCAGGTACTACAGGAGTTTAATTTAAATATTCCAGGGGGTAGTTTCTTTGCGCTCTTAGGGCCTAGTGGGTGTGGTAAAACTACGCTTTTGCGCTTAATAGCTGGCTTTGAGCAGGTTGATGCCGGTAAAATTTTTTTGGGCACCGAAGATATTACCAATACGCCGATTAATCAACGTCGCATTAATACTGTTTTTCAGAATTATGCGCTTTTTCCCCACTTAAACGTTTTCGATAATATCGCTTATGGCTTGCGCTTAAAAAATTTTAGTCTTAAAGATATTAAAGCAAAAGTTGAGCAGGTTTTAACTGCCGTGCATATGGAACAGTTTGCTGATCGTGATGTGACTTTGTTATCTGGTGGTCAGCAGCAGCGCGTGGCGTTAGCGCGCGCCATTGTGAACGAACCGGCAGTGTTATTGCTGGATGAGCCGCTAGCAGCATTAGATTTGCAGTTACGCGAAAAAATGTTAGTTGAATTAATCGAACTCCAATCACAATTAAAAA
>DATEBN010000091.1:0-2262 GCA_035287785.1 Candidatus Babeliales bacterium | reverse complement strand
GATCAAACTGAGGCGTTGGCAGTAGCTGATTACATGGTCATTATGGGACCACAAGGTGTCATTGAACAAGTTGGTGCACCCAAAGAGATTTACGAATACCCAGCCACTAGTTTTGTAGCCAATTTTGTCGGTTCTTCGAATATTTTTCAGGGGACACTCTTAGCTAGTGAAGTCGAAGAGCACTGGGAATTAATGGTGGATCAGTTGGGTAATTTTAGTATTGCTACCCACCAAAGTGAATTTTGGATGAAAGATGGCGCGGAGTTGCTCATGAGCGTGCGACCAGAAAAGTTAGTCATTAGTAAAGTTAAATTAACAGGTCCTAAGCATAATTTTGCTAATAGCGTAACGGGGACAGTTAGTGCGATTATTTATCACGGTCGCTCAACAGAATATAATGTAAGCTTAAAAACTGGCCAATTGATTCAGATTTTTGAGCAAAATGATCAGCATTTAGTAGTTGGCGATCTAATTGATTATGACGATCAAGTCTATGTTTATTGGCATAGTAATGCCGCTACTTTAATGCCGCGATAAAAAATATGTGTACAGGATTTAGTTTTAGTATGTCTAACTTAAAAAAAAAGTTTCTAAATCAACTGGGCTTCTTTGTAGGCACACCGGCGATTTTATGGCAGTTTTTATTTCTCTGGGTGCCATTAATTTTTGTTTTATATATTAGCTTTACGTCAGCTGTTACACCCATAATTAATAGTTTTAGTTTTTTAAATTTAACCATTAATAATTATTTAGAGTTGCTAGATTTTACACACCTAAAAGTAATTTTACGCTCACTGTTTATCGCGAGTGTTAATACATTTTTGTGTTTAACAATTGGCTACCCAGTGGCTTATTATTTAGCTCTATATTTAAAAAAATTGAAAAGTTTGGCGCTATTTTTATTAACATTGCCATTCTGGATTAATTTCTTAGTACATATTTACGCCTGGTTTTTTATTTTAGAGCGCGGTGGATTATTAAATCAGTTATTAATTTATCTAGGTCTAATTTCTGAACCATTAACTTTTATTAACAGTCAATTTGCAACAGCTTTAGTGATGTTGCATGTCTATTTACCATTTATGATTATGCCAATCTATACGGTGTTAGAAAAATTTAATAAAACTTTGATCGAAGCCTCGTTAGATTTAGGTGCTACCCATGGGCAAACTTTTTGGCGCGTTACGATCCCCTTATCATTTAGTGGCATTCGAACTGGCGCATTATTAGTATTTGTGATGAGTTTTGGTGAATATGCGATTCCGATCTTAATGGGCGGTAGTAAAACTTTCTATGTCGGTGGCTTAATTACTGAGTATTTCTTGATTGCGCGTAATATGCCCAAAGGAGCCGCTTTTATGGTGCTAAGCACGCTGGGCTTAGGGCTAGCGTTAATCTTAATGCTAGGTTTTAATTTGTCAGCTAAATCTAAAACTAGAGCTAAAATATCCGGGGCGAGCTAAATTATGCGCTTTTCTAATCACTTATTTTTGCCCTTAATCGCACTAGCAGTGTATAGTTTTTTGTATTTGCCAATTATTGTGTTAGTAATTTTTTCTTTTAATAATTCTAATATCTTATCTTATTATTGGTCGGGTTTTACGCTAGATGCTTATACGAAAGTTTTTCATAATCCAGAGTTATTAATAGCGCTCAAAAATTCTTTAATTGTAGCTATCAGTTCAGTGCTACTAAGTGTGACCATGGGAGTGCTGCTAGTTTGGGGTTTGTTTCAACAAATTGGTCGATGGTTCTCAGCTTTTTATATTACGGTGCTAGTGCCAGAAGTGATTATCGCAGTTGGTTTATTGGGCTTGTTTACCATACTTAATTTACCATTGGGTTTTTTAAGTTTAATTATTGGCCACACGCTGATCGGATTAGGCTTTGTGATACCATTAATTTATAGTCGGATGCATGAGCTAGATGCGCGTTTAATCGAAGCATCGTTAGATTTAGGGGCTACGAAATGGCAAACTTTTAGATTTGTAATTTTGCCGTTATTAGCACCAGCGATTATCTCAGCTAGTTTATTAGTATTCATTATTTCGCTCGATGACTTTCTAATCTCTTTTTTTTGTGCTGGAGCAGCATCACAAACTTTGTCGCTCTATATTTTCTCGATGATTCGGGCCGGTATTTCGCCAGAGATTAATGCGCTGTCTACACTAATGTTATTAGTTAGCACAATTTTAGTGAGTGCTTTTTCGGTCTTGGGTAATCGTGAGTAATTTAGGTTGGTATAATTAGTGTTAAACTTTA
>DATEBN010000090.1:0-7923 GCA_035287785.1 Candidatus Babeliales bacterium | reverse complement strand
ATCTGACGGGTAAAAGATAAGCGCTTCTGGGATAGTCCTGAACATGGCTAAATCTTCCAGGGCCATTTGCGATGGCCCATCTTCACCAATCGAGACGCCACAGTGCGACCCCACTAATCTTAATGGTGATCTGCCAATTGCCGCCATACGGATCTGGTCAAAAGCCCGGGTAAAAAATACGCCAAAAGTTGAAATAAACGGGATCTTATGGCGCGCTGCTAAACCGACCCCCATGCTGACCATGTTTTGCTCCGCAATAAAACACTGCATAAATTTCGCCGGATCTACTTGTTCTAATTTCTCAGCGTAAGTCGAATTTTTCACTTCGGCGTCTAAACTAATTAAATTTGGCAGTTGAGCTGCTAGATCGATTAATAAATCGCCATAGACTTGGCGCGTCGCAATTTTGGTGCCCAGTTGATAGGCTTGGAGACGGTTTTCGTTTATGGTTCGATAAAATTTATCGCTACTACGCTCTAAATCACTCCCAGCCGTCGCCCAAGGGCTATGGCGGACAGGCACCACGAATGGAGAAAATATATTTCTCATATCTGTAACGTTTTCTATAGCAACATTTTTATTAAGATCTAACGTTTTTTCCCCTACGCTTTCCAGGCTTCGCGCAAAACTTCGCCGGACACGGTCGTGGTGAGTGTTCTGCAACATTTTTTCCCCTACGCGTTCGTGGTGAGTGTTCTGCGTAGCTCGCAGAGCGAAGTAGAACGTATCGAACCATCGCTGATCAACTTGCTCTCCATAAACAGCTCTAAACCCAGCTTCTAACCCCGCAATCATCCCAGGTAATTCTGCACTGCTAAACGCTTTACCATGGAAACCATTCTGATCTTGGACCCCAATTATTCCATAACCCTTATAAGTCTTAGCGATAATTGCCACTGGTCGATCTAAAATTTTCTCGGCTTGTGCAAAACTATCTAATAACAAACCAAGATCGTGACCTTCGACTGTGATCGTATGCCAACCAAAAGCTTGAAATTTATGCGCTAATTTTTCTGAATCATGTCCGTCAACTGTTGCACCAGTTTGACCTAAACGATTTAAGTCTACAATCGCAATTAAATTATTTAATTTATAATAACTGGCTAACTCAGCTGCTTCCCAGATGGAACCCTCAGTGCATTCACTATCACCTAATAATACATAGGTCCGAAAAGCTAAATTATCTAATTTACCAGCTAAAGCCATCCCCACACCTACACCGAGTCCCTGCCCTAAAGAACCGGTCGCGGCCTCAAATCGATCAAATCTAGCGGTCGGATGACCCTCTAAGTTAGAACTAATTTGTCTCAGAGTTAATAAATCAGCTTTAGTTAAAACACCAACTTGTTCCCAAGCAGCGTATAATAATGGTGCAGCATGTCCCTTAGATAAAATAAAGCGATCGTTATTTAGATAATTAAAGTCTGCTGGATCATAGCGCATGACTTCAAAAAATAATACTGCTACGATCTCTGCTGCTGATAAACAAGAAGTCGGATGACCTGAACCGGCAGCGGTCGTTGCTTGTAGTGATAAAATCCGTAAGTTTAAAGCTTTATGCGCTAAAAAAGCTAATTTAGTCGCTAAGTTTGACACCAAAAAATCCCCTGGAAATTAAAATAATTTTAAATAATCATAGCATGACCCTAGCAAATAAAAAATTTCTCGCTAAACAAAACCCTTATAATACAAATATAAATTCTATTGCTTTCAAAATTCTTGATATTTGATTAATAGATTTTTTAGGTTGGTCCAAAATCAATTAGGGGGTCTAGCGGATTAGGAATTAAAACTATGAAGAGTTTAAGAAAATTTTTAATTTTAAGCAGCGTATTAATTATATTTACTAATAGTTTAACTAGAGAAGTTGATACCTCTTGGGACTGGGTTGGACCATTCTGGAACAATGACTTAAAGTGCCGTGGCTGTAATTACGTACGTAAAAATATGGCCGGCGTAGAGTTAACTCATAGCCGCTTGTCACAATCTGATTTCACGGAAGCCGAACTCAGCTTAACCCAGTTAGCGTGGGCCAACATGTCTAAATGTAGCTTTATTCAAGCATCACTAAGTAGCGCTAAAGCTGAACATACTAAATTTAGAAACGCTAATTTCACTTTTGCGAACTTATATAATCTACAAGCCGTCGAAGCTGATTTTAGCCATAGTGTCATGCTTAAGGTAAATCTCACGATGGCCAATTTAACCCGCGCTTTATTACGCGATGTCGTATTATCTTACTCTAATTTATCTAATAGTATTTTTCATATGACCGATTTTACCGGGGCCCAGTTAGATCACGTACTGCTTTACCGAGCTGACCTCCAAAACTCGATTTTGGATAAAACTAATTTAGCACAGTCAGTATTATATAAAGCTGATTTACGCGGCGCTTCACTACGTAACGCTAATCTATTTTATACCCAATTGGTCGAATCAAACCTAATGGATGCTGATCTACGCGATGCTAACTTAATGGGCGCCAATTTAACCCAAGCCCAGCTCCAATATGCTGATTTGCAAAATGCTGATCTTACCTCGACCAATCTGATGAATGCCAATTTAATGGGTGCTAATATTTGTGGCGCTAAATTAGAAAATGCGATTTTCTGTATGACTACCATGCCCAACGGCGTGATCATTAACGATCACTGCATTGTTTTAATGGAGCTAGATAGCGCCCTGCAAAAAGTCGAAACTGAAAATCCAAGTTATACCACAGCTAAAGGTTGTAAAGCTTTCCTAGCATCATTAATTCCAACTGGCTCAAGCAAAGATGATATCACCGCTTTCTTAAAAGATTTACAAACTAGCGACCCTACCCAATATGCCTCTTTTGTTAGCTGCTCTAGAATTCTAAAAAACACCGCTGCCAGCGATACCGCCAAAGTTGCTAAGTTAAAAGATGTTAAAAACAAACGCCAATTAAAACAACGAGATGCCCAAGCTGCACTTGCTGAACAAGAAACAGAAGTGACCAAATATTTACCAACCGAACAAGATCTAGCATCAGCAGCTAAAACTACTCCCGTAGGCTCGCAAGCTAGCGTTAATACAACTCAAACTACACCTATAACTACTGGGGCAACTCCCATTCAAACTACGCCTACAACATGTGTCCCATTGAACCAGAGTTGTGCGAATACCGGTGAAACCTGCTGCTCTGGCACTAGTTGTTTTGGTGGCACCTGTTGTGCACTTTATGGTAGCACTTGCTCTTATCAAGGTGATTGCTGTCAGAATAGTACTCCACAAAGTTGCGTTGGCGGTAGGTGTTGCATTGCTAGTGGCGGAACTTGCAACACTTCCAATATACCGGGCTTGCAACAGTTATGTTGTGGCGGTGAAATATGTGAAAATAACAGATGTTGTACCTCTACCGGCGGTACCTGCACTATTGCTTCTAACTGTTGCAGCAGCAATAGTAATTGTGTAAACGGCCAATGCTGTTCTACTAAAGGTGGCGTATGTTCAACTTCATTTGATTGTTGTCAAAATAGTGGTACCCAAATTTGCAGTAATAATTCTTGCGTACCAGCCCACTGAAAATTTATTGCTTTACTACATCTCCATTTCCCCCTGAAGAACTACTTCAGGGGGAAATTTTATTTTAAACTAAGACAATTTTTTAGTTTAAGTTTACACTAAATAAATGTCTAAAATTATCGCTAAATTAATCACTAAAATTTCGCAAGCTTGCTTTATTCAAGCCGTACTAACTGTAGTCTCCACGCCACTACTAATCGCTTGGGGATTACCAATTGCGATTTTAGGACCGATTGGAAATTTAATTTTCACACCGTTTTTACTAATTTTTTTAGCCCTCACGATTATAATTACGCTTTGCGAACTCCTAAATTTACCAGATCAAATAATTATTACAGCGCTAGAACAATTTACTAATTTTTGGCTAAAATTGACGACCTGGGGACCCAAAAATAGTTTAATTGGCTTACCCAAAACAGCGTTACTATTTTTTAGTCTAGTCGCTTTGGGCACAGTATTTTTGATGTTAGTTACAACTAAAACCCAGTTTAAAAAAATTTTAGTAATTAATCTTATAGTTATGTGTATCGGCACTAGTTATTTTAAATATTTACCCAATATACCAGCGCAAGAATTAGTTATTACCCACCAAAAATATCAGCTAAATATTAGTTATAAAAATCAGCAAATCTACCTAACTGACCGAACACGCTTATTAGCACATGTCTATAATCCAGTCGCTTGGTGCGAACATACGCTCAGACCCCTGCTAATTAAAAATTTTGGTGATGCACCCATCGCTGAGCTGAATTTAATTAAGCCTACTGCTAGAATTAAAAATTTAGCGCCTGAGATGCAAAAAGCTTTGAGCATTAAAAAAATTGTGATTACTTAATCAAAATTGCTCGCGCTAACGCTGCTTCTTGGCCAATCATATTTAGGGGCAAACAGATCAGCTGATAATTGCCGGCAGTTACTTGTGCTAAACGCAAACCTTCGATAATTACTACCCCAGCTCTAAATAAAATCTTGTGTGTAGTATGCTCCGGCTGATTACGCTCGATCCCTAAATAGTCAATCCCAACTGCTTTAATTTTTTTACTAGCGAGATACTCGGCCCCAGAACTAACTAGATATACAAAATCAGGCTCAAATAAAATATTAGCTGCTAAGTTACTATTACTAGTTTTTAATAAAATAATTTGGCCAGCTAATATTTCGTAGTTACTTAAATCTTGAGCTGTAATTTGCTTATTTTTTACTGCACCAAGTTCTAGCACTTGCGCTGGCCCGATCAGATTATTTAAATCTAGCTGATCGATAGTGACACCAGATTTTAGAAAATGGGCTGGCGCATCAACATGTGTGCCCGTATGCATGCCACAGTTTAGTTGCGACTCGCGCTTAGCACTAGTTTCCCAACTATGAGTCTGTAAAATTTGCACATCTGATTTATTTTTATAAGTAGTCATGTCTGGCATAATAGGCCAGCTAATATCGATAATTTTCACAGCAGCTCTCTATATTTTTTCTCCCGCTTGCCCCGAGAGTTTATCCCGAGTTCAATCGAGGGACCGGACATGATCGCTCTAATTAATATTATTTTTTTTATAACTGTGGCCGCCAAACTGGTGTCTGAGTAAAGCCACTAACTTATTGGTATAGCTATTACTACATTCAGCTTGGTTTGATTTTTGGCGTAACTCTAAACTCAGCTTAATTAACGGCACAGCAATCTTTTGAGCTTCCGCTTCAGCTACTGTCCAACTACCCGTACTACCACCACCAATTTGGCCCGAAATATTTTTAAGCTCTTGGTCTTGCACTAAGATCTGCTGCGTTAATTCTAACAACCAGCTTCTAATAATCGAACCATGTTGCCAAAGTCCTGCTACTTGCGCTAAATCTAACTCAGGGTAATTTTGGTTATTTCTTAACAGATCAAAGCCTTCAGCATAAGCTTGCAATAAAGCATACTCGATGCCATTATGTACCATTTTAACATAGTGCCCAGCGCCACTCGGACCAACTAAAGCATAGCCCTTAGGCATCGCAATCGCCGCTAAATATTTTTCAATTTTAGTGTAAGTAACTTGGTCACCACCCACCATTAAGCAAAAGCCCAAATCGCGCCCATGTAATCCACACGAAGTACCACAGTCTAAAAAACTAATTTGCTGTGCAGCACACAGCTTAGCCCGCCTGATAGAATCTTTAAAATTACTATTCCCGCCATCGATAATAATTGGATTAGATTTTAATTTTAAGACTGGTATTATTCGCGCTAATATTTGGTCAATTAAATCACCAGCTGGCACCATTAACCAAACTAAATCTACTTGCATAGCTAGTTCTTCGATCGATCCGGCACTAGTAGTACCAAACTTTTCGACGGCTCTAACTGCTACTGGATCTAGATCATAAACTAGCACGTGATAATTCCGCGCACATAACCGTTCTACGATCGCCGCCCCCATCCGACCCAAACCAACCACACCAATTTTCATGATTTTACCCAATTAGCGCTAATAAAAACTCTCTCCCCGCTCGTCCCGAAGTTTATCGAGGGATGTTGCGGGCTCACAATATTACACCCATTCAAATCTGTGTTTATCGGCAAAATCAGTTAACTCTTGCGGCCCAAAGCTCCCAGGCGCATAAATTTGCACCGGTAATTTCTGCGACATAATCTGATCGATTAATTGCCAACTAGCTTCGATTTCATCCATATGTACAGCGATGGCCCGCTCGCCAGCAATCACATCTGCCACTAAACCGGTATAAACTTGAATCGCCTGTGGTCCAGTTAAACAATCGTAACAGCAATTCATCGTTACTGGGATTACTTCGTCCCGCACACCCGGTTTTTTGGAGTTTAGGTGCAATTTAAAACCACCTTCGGGATAAATCGAGATTACCAAATAATTGGCACTAGTTGGACAATTCTTGGGTAATAAACAATGCGTGCTTTTAAATTTAATCCAGATTTTGGTCTCTTTTTGATTTAAACGTTTACCAGTACGAATATAGAACGGTACATCGGCCCAACGCGGCTCATTAATTTTTAATTTTAAAGCTGCCAACGTTTCGGTCTTAGAATCTGGCTTAATACCTGGTTCATTAGTATAGCCCTGATACTGGCCAAACACTCCATCCACAAATTCTAAATGTTTTAAGATATGGGCTTTCGCGGCATAGAGTCCTTCACCAGTTAAACTTTTTGGTGCATCCATGGCAACTAAAGCAATTAACTGCAAA
Organism: Candidatus Babeliales bacterium; assembly: GCA_035287785.1. Classification (GTDB taxonomy): domain Bacteria; phylum Babelota; class Babeliae; order Babelales; family JABDEC01; genus CANKVQ01. The sequence goes on along the minus strand of DATEBN010000090.1, from coordinate 1,179 downwards.
ATATGATTCTGAACGACATCACGCACTGTGCCATAATCATCAAAATAAGTAACTCCGCCCTCTAGGCCAGTTTCTTCACTCAGTACAATCTGCACCCAATCAATATGATAATGATTCCAAAGTGGCTCAAAAATTCTGTTAGTAAATCTAATGAACGCAATATTTTCGACAATCTCTTTAGTCAAATAATGATCGATTCTAAAAACTTGCGATTCGTCAATAACGCTTAAAATCTCGCGATTTAAATTTTGTGCAGAGCTTAAATCTATCCCAAATGGTTTTTCAAAAACTATTCTGTGCCACGCTAAATCTGGGTTATTTTTGTAACCTAAAGTTTGACGTTTTAATAAACCAGCTTTAACTAAATTAACAGTAATTTGACCAAAAAAATGGGCTGCTACAGCACAGTAAAATAAGCGTGCCCCTGACATTTGCTGCGCTTGTTCTAGTTCTAGTACCCGCTGGGCTAATTTATCTAGATCTAACTGATTTTTAAGATTAGTAGGTATATAGTAAAAAATTTTTAAAAATTTTTGCCAAGCTTGCTCATCTAAATTATGAATATACGGTCTAGCAGCAGTTAAGATCTCGGTAATATTTTTATTTTCTAGCGCTGCGCCAATTAGTAAAAGTTTACTTTCGGGCTGCTCACAGACTAATTCATAAAGCGCTGGAATTAATTTTCGACGGCTTAAATCACCGGTAATCCCAAAAACCACAATCGTACAATCTGATAACCGTTTCACTAATTTAAGCTCCCCTAGATTATTCACAATAATTTAATTTTTCAAAATTTGGCCTACTACAATTAACTAGCTAGCTTAATCTTATCTTTGGTTATCACGATTAATTAAAATCGTCTACCAGCCAATAGTTGCTTTGGTACCAGTTCCTAGGCAAAAAAAACTAACTTTAACTTTACGGGCACGTTTAGGCGCTGGTGCAGCTGCTGGTTCCACTACTGCTACTGCAACATTCCCTCTTTTTTTCGCACTTCTAGGTTGCCTTACAATGCCAAGCTCTGCTGGCAATATATCATGTTTAACAATTTTATGTGTATTTAGATTGTTACGTTGTAAGGTTTTATGGCCACACAAATCGCAACTAACAGAATGTACCGATTTAAATTCTGCGCTGGCATGACAAGCCAACATATGCAATTTCGCATTTCTATAACTC
>DATEBN010000089.1:0-4612 GCA_035287785.1 Candidatus Babeliales bacterium | reverse complement strand
GTCACAGCTACCAACCACTGTTTATTCTCCAGAAATTAGAATTCATTGCCGCCCAGAACAAAAAGAGTTGATCGTAAATCATACGAAAACTATTTTAGCACGACGCACTGATTTAAATATTATTGCCATTGACGGCGTGCGGAGCGAAAGCGCTACTGGTTGGGGTGGCATACGATCATCGAATACGGAAGATGTCTTAAGTATTCGATTTGAAGCTCAAAGTGCAGAGGATTTAAGAATTATTACGACCGACTATTTTGAGATTTTAAAAGAATTTTTCGATGAAAAAATATTAAAAACTGACTTAAATTTGTAGCTCAAAACAAATTTAAGCGTATCAAGTTGGGTGTCTATGGGTAAAAAAATCGGTATTCATATTCGACCAGCTACCACATTCACGGCGATTATTCAGCAAGCTATTACTTTAAATGTGCCGTTATTTCAAACTTTTGCGATGACATTAGCTGGCAAATATATTAAAATCACCCCCAAAGATCGCGCCAGTTATTTAGAATTACGGCACAAATATTTTCAAGACTTATATCTACATGGCTCTTATTGGATTAACCTTTGTCGCGATAATCAAATTAATCTAAAAACTACCCAACGTGAGCTAACTATCGCTAAACAGCTCGAATTTACCCACTTAGTTGTCCATCCCGGCAGTGCCGCTGAAGGGCATACTAAAAGTCAGGGTATTAAGATCTTAGCTAACTCACTAAATCAGATTTTAAACGAAAACAATTGTATAAAAATAGTGTTAGAAAATACAGCCCACGGTAAGCTAACTATCGGCAGCGATCTTAGCGATTTCTATGAACTACTACAGCAGATTGAACAACCAACTAAACTATTATTCTGTATCGATACCAGTCATGCTTACGCACATGGCTATAATTTACATGACTTAACTGAACAAATTAAGTTTATAGAATTAATTGAACGTGCCATTGGCTTTGAAAAAGTTTGTTTAATCCATTTAAACGATACTAATGAAACACTAGGACGCAAAATAGACAAACATGCGATTCCCGGAACCGGCCAGATTGGTAAAGCAGCTTTAAAACATTTTTTATTGCAGCCCCAAATTATTAATATTCCAGTAATAATTGAACCACCGTTGATTGAGTCGATCGCTGAAACAGCCCAAATTTTAAACGAAATTAATGGTTGGTTTGATTAGCCCCTAGGAAATCTCGCCAAACTTATGCTATAATGCTAGCTATATTTGCGACAAACAACAACGCAACATCGGGCCCATAGCTCAGTTGGTCAGAGCAATCGGCTCATAACCGAGAGGTCCCAGGTTCAAGTCCTGGTGGGCCCACCAGATGTTGCTAAACTATAAGGGATAGTGTTATGTCGACCACCGTTACTCCGTTTCAAAAATTCGTAGCTTTAATCAGCTTCGATCAGGAAAACAACCAAATCAGACAACAATTACAAGATTTGGATCATGATATAAAACATTTAAATCAGCTATTAGCTAGCACTGAACATGAATTAGCAATAGCTCATGATTTAGTAAAAACTGCCCAAAAAGCTGTTGATGCTACCGAACTAGCTAATCGTGAACTAGATGCCACTGAACAGATTAAAAAAAATCAGTTAGAGCAAGTCCAAGATAAAAAAGAATATGCAGCGCTGAAAAAAGAGATCACTTATCTCAAAGAACAGCAACACAATAACGAATTAATCTTAGTGCAAGCTTGGACTAAACTAGAAACCGCTAAGCAAATTTTTGAAAAACAAAAAGAGCTGTTAAATCAAAAGCTTACTGAGATTAAAACTACTATTAGTGCTAAGCAAGCCCAAATAGTAGTTTTAACTAAACAGGTTAATAATTATGAGCTAGAACGTAAAACCAAAGAAACTGGCGTACCAGCGGAATGGTTAGTAAAATACTCGACTATGCGTACCCGAGTCCAAAATCCAGTTGTACAAGTGGTTAATGGCTCCTGCACAGCTTGCTTTTACGATGTCACTCAACAAGATATCAACGCCCTAAAAGATAATCGCCTAGTCGAATGTCGTGGCTGTTTTAGATTTTTATATCTGACGTGAACTCGTGAGTGTAGTCAAACTATTTATTGATGGCGCTTCACGCGGTAATCCTGGACCTTCGGGTGCCGGTGTATCTATTAGCAACGAGAGTCGCGTATTATATACTGGTAGTTTTTTTCTGGGTACAAGAACTAATAACCAAGCTGAATATTATGCGCTGGTTTTAGGTATTATTTGTGCTAAAAACATTTTAAAATCAACCGATAAATTTAAAATCATTTCTGATTCAGAACTATTAATTAGGCAAATCAATCACGTATATGCAGTTCGCAATCCGGAACTATTAAAATTACACTACTTGGCTGAAAAACTTTTAGCTGGGATAAATTATAGTGCCGAACATGTTTTACGTGAAAACAACCAAGCCGCCGATCGTTTAGCCAACTATGCTATTGATAAAAAAACTATTATCCCAGCTGAGTTACTGGCACTATTACAAGCCCACGGCTTACTGTGCTAAATTCTTAATTGTTACTATTTTAATTTTTAATAATTTAAATAGTACGGACGTAAAAATATTATTAGCTACGGCCGAACCAAAAGAAATCACTAAGTGGAACATTGGCTGCTTTGGTGATATATATATTGGCGTACCCAAGCAACTAAGTACCCGCCAAAAAATCACCGCACAAAAAAAGCATCTAATTACCATTAAGAATCAAGCGATTTATTTTAACGAACAAAAATGGCCCCACCAAACTATTTATTTATTACCAGCCGAACAAACACATTTAAGTTTAGATGAGCAATCATATCATGGCTTATTTCTAATTACTAAACATCAGGGTAAGTTTTTATTAATTAACTATGTTGAATTAGAAGATTATGTTTGCTCGGTCTTAAAAACTGAATGTTGGCCAAACTGGCCCGCGGAATCATTTAAAGTTAGCGCCATCGCTTCGCGTAGCTATATTACAGCTAAAATTTTGGAAACTAGAAAACATAAAGATCATCCGCCGTATCATGCTAGTAATACTAATAAACATCAAACTTATAGTGGCATCCACCACTGTCAGAATATTAAACAAGCTGTAGCAGATACTAAAAATATTATTGTTAGCTATAATAAAAAACCTATTTTAGCCATGTTTGACTGCTGCTGTGGTGGCATCATTCCAGCCCATATGTCAGAGGTCGATTTTATTGCTGCACCATATCTTAAGCGTACTTATCCATGCAATTATTGCAGCTCTTGGAAATATTACAGTTGGGAAGCTAAATTTCCGGTGACTAAATTCAAAGAAAATATTCAAAAAGAGTTTCCCCAAATTAAAAATATTAGCCACATTCAATTAAAAAAAGACCGGGCTGGTATTGTACGTTTAGTAACTATTAAAGATGGTAATAAACTCTATAAGCTCAAGGGTAAGTTGTTATATAGACTATTTAAAGAGATTAAGAGCTTTAGTTTTTCGATCACTAAACAAGCTACCCAGATTATAGTTAATGGCCAGGGTTATGGTCACCATTTAGGCATTTGCCAATGGGGGGCCTACCAGATGGTCAAAGAAGGCTGGCAACACAAAGAGATTTTAAAATTTTATTTTCCCGGTACTCAATTTATGCGCATTAAACAGCACCATTCTGAAATCAGCTAGTGATTAATTAATTTGTTGCTAGTAATTTAGATTAGCAGTATAAAAATTACTAATATTTTTAATTAAACACCCCTAAATTATTGAACACTAATATTATGCTACAAAAAATTAAATCTAACTGGAAATCTGGCTGTACCATTGCTTTAGTCTCGCTACCACTATCAATATCGCTAGCAGTTGCATCACAAGTTTCACCAATCCAGGGCATTATTACTGCTATCTGGGCTGGTTTAGTCGCGTCAATTTTCGGTGGTAGTAACTATAATATAATTGGCCCCACAGGTGCCCTTTCAGGCTTAATCGCTACCTTTGTGTTAACCCAGGGTTTAGGCTCTTTAGCTGGTCTTACTATTATAGTTGGCGGCTTAATTTTAATTGCTTATAGTTTACATTTTGAAAAATATTTAGTTTTTATCCCATCTAGCGTCATGCATGGTTTTATGCTAGGCGTAGCCTGTATTATTGGATTAAGCCAACTAAATTTTGCTTTGGGCCTAAAAAATTTACCAATCCATACCGAATTTATTCGAAACTTATGGGAATCCCTCGCTCATTTGACTCACATTTCCGGTATTACATTTTTGATCTTTTTAAATTTTTTAGTCGCATTAATTTTATTACGTAAATGGCTACCACAAATTCCGGGTACGATTATTTTATCGCCGCTGGGAATTTTCATAGGTTACTACTTTTCGTCTAGCTTAGGTTTAGAAACTTTAGGTAGCAGATATGGTGTAATCACTGGGCAGCTATTTCGGCTACCAATAATTTGCTTCTCGCGTCAACTATTTTGGCCGGCCGGTATCATAGCGCTGGTTGCGATTTTAGAAACTATGTTATCAGCTAAAATTGCTGATTCTATTACAAAAACTAAACATCATAGTAATCGTGAAATTTTAGGCCTGGGGCTAGCTAACCTTGCATCTGGATTAACCGGAGGTATTCCGGCT
>DATEBN010000088.1:0-4259 GCA_035287785.1 Candidatus Babeliales bacterium | reverse complement strand
TTTCGTTTCTTAAAAGAAAATAATCTAATTCCCATTCGTAAAGATGGTCAAGTTTATGTCGTGGCCGCTGACCCCTATAAATATCAGCCAATCGATGATCTGATCTTAATTTTAAACGAAAAAGCTGTGCCCGCCGTGGCTACAACCGCTGTAATTTCTGACAGCTTGAATCGCTTTTACCCATTAGAAGAAACTAGCGAGATGCTCAGCGAATTAGATCAAGCTGAAGGCGAAGGTGAGATCGAACTGGGTGACATTGAAGAAAAAGATATTCTATCGATGGCCCAAGAAGCACCAATTATTAAATTGGTAAACCAAATTCTGCTACAAGCTAGCAAACGTGAAGCTTCTGATATCCACATTGAGCCGATGGAAAAAGAGATCAGGGTTAGATTTAGAATTGATGGTGTCATGCACCAAGTATTTACACCGCCCAAACGCGTGCAAGATGCAATTGTCTCTAGAATTAAGATCATGGCTAATATGAATATTGCCGAAAAACGTTTACCTCAAGATGGGCGCATTAATTTAAAAATTGCCGCTAAAGCCATTGATATCCGGGTTTCTAGTCTGCCAACTACGCATGGTGAAAAAATTGTCATGCGTTTGTTAGATAAAACTAAAAGTTTTGGCAAATTAACTGAATTGGGACTAAGCCCCCGTAATTTAGAAATCGTAGAACATGCTATATCGCAACCTAATGGGATCTTTCTAGTTTCTGGACCGACCGGCTCTGGTAAAACTTCGACGCTGTATTCAATTTTAAGTAAACTTAATCGCCCAGAAGTTAACGTTATTACAGTTGAAGATCCAGTAGAATATCAAATGAAGGGCATCACGCAAGTCCAAGTTAATAGTAAAATTGGGTTATCTTTTGCCAATATTTTACGTTCAGTGTTACGTCAAGATCCCGATATTATCATGATCGGTGAAACACGTGATCAAGAAACTGCCCAAATTGCCACCCAAGCTTCTTTAACAGGTCACTTAGTACTCAGCACGATTCATACTAATAGTGCCCCGGCTACAATTACACGCTTAATCGATATGGGTATTGAGCCATTTTTAATTGCTTCGACCATTTCATGTGTCATAGCACAGCGCTTAGTTCGTAAATTGCATGATTGCAAAGAACAGTATCAACCACCAATTGCGATTCTAAAAAAACTGGGAATTACAGAAACAGAAGCCAAAAAAATTATTTTTTATAAACCTAAAGGCTGTGCTGATTGTGCTGAAACTGGCTACCGCGGCCGTTTAGCAATCTTTGAAATTATGCCTATGACTGGACCCATTGCTAGGTTAACCATCGAACGTGCAGATTCAAATCTGATTAAGCAAGCAGCGGTACAAGAGGGCATGGTACTACTAATTCAAGATGGCATTGCCAAAATTAAAGCTGGTTTAACGTCAATCGAAGAGGTGTTATCAGTTGCCACTAGCCAAGAAACGTTTGATTAAAGCAGGTTTTTCAATTATTGAGATTGTAATTTTCTTAGCAATCATAGTATTGCTCACGTCCATTACACTCACTAATTTTTGGTTCTTACAACGCTCGGTAGTACAACTAGAACTCAGCCAGCTGCAAGCCGCTTTCGATTATACTAGACAGCTAGCGATTGCCACTAATCAAGCTCAAACGATCACATTCGATCAAACTAATCACAGCTATAATTACAGTAAATACCAAGCTCAGCTTTCGAATTATACGCGCTTTGGATTTGCGCCTGGAACCTATGGTCCACCATCTGACCCTAAGAGCCCACTGACGCAAGCGATTACTTTTGAGAACCAGCAAGTTCTAATTTCGCCCCAGGGTGTGATTGCGCCGGGTGCTATTTATTTAACTGATCAGCAACATAAATTAACTTATGCGCTCACGGTACCGTTATCACAAATTACACTTATGCGAAAATATAAAAATTGGTATGGTCATTGGAAAAAAATTTAGTTTATTTTAATAACTCTGCTGGGATTAGTTTTTGCAAGTCAGCTGGGACCGGACAAGTGAAATAGTATTCTGTCCCACCATATTCAAAACCAATTGCATACGCATGTAGTGCCTGCCTAGCAATTAATTTAGAGCTAGAACCATAAACCGTGTCACCTAATACTGGATGTCCTAGCGATGCCATATGCACCCGAATTTGATGCATGCGGCCAGTTTCTGGCTTAACTTCAATTACAGCTAAATCATCAGGTAAATATTTTAAAACTCGATAGGTAGTTTTGGCTGAACGAGCATTGCGATTACGCACCTCGGTTAAATCTTTGACCACCATCATTTTATTGCGTTGCACCGGATGACGAGCAATTGCTAGCTCAACTACGCCCTGTAATTCTGGATGTCCGCGAACTATCGCCACATAAGTTTTATGCATAGTGCGATCTCGAAATTTATCACTCAGCAAAGCTTGCGCAAAATTATTACGTGCGACTAGCATTAGACCCGAAGTTTGTAGATCTAACCTGTGGACAATTCCCGGCCGTCCGGCATAACCAACTTGGGCGATTTCTTGAAATTTACTTAAAATCCAATCTACTAAAGTTACGCCCGTAAAATCATGTTGCGGTGCATGCACTACTAAACCAGCCGGCTTAGAGATTACCAAGAAATCTGGGTGGGTATGTAAAACCTGTACCCCTAAATTATCTTGGTCGATTAAACTCTGTTTGCTGGTCGGCGCAGCAGGAAATTTAACGACGACTTGATCACCCAATTTTAGGGTAATGCCAGGACGCGTAATACTTTTTTGATTAATAGTTACTAGCTTATCAGTGATTAAAATTTTAAAAAAAGAACGGGAATAAGCGCTAAATTGCGCTGCCAGAAAGTTATCTAGCCTAGCGCCTATGCTCTCTACGCCAATGGTAAATTGAAATTCCGCCCCTGGTGCAATTACTTTGTCGGTGAGTAGTGCTTGTTCCATAAATTCCCTAAATTAGCCCAGTGTTTCAAAAAATATAATTTTAATTTAACACAAACTTAAATATTTAACCAAAAGAGCTTAAATAGACAAATTCATTAGATCAGCTATGTTTTGGTTAGTAACGTCTTAAAATAATTTAGATTTCGGGAGAAATGGCATGCAAGATAGCCAGATTTTTGAACGAATCAAGCAAAATATTCAAACTATTATTAATCACGAGAGCGACCTAGATCGGGAACTCTGGGAAAAATTATTAAATCTGCACCCGGCAGACGTTGCGCAATTTTTGTCTGAAATCGAACGGGAAGATTTTAAAGCGCTCTTCAGCAGTTTTCCACTAGATACCCAAATTAAGATTTTTAAATTTTTAAGTGAGCCCTTACAGGCCTATGCCCTATCTTTTTTAGAAGACCAAGTTAAAGCCAATATCTTAAAATCAATGCCGACCGATGAGCTAATCGATCTATTCGATATTATGTCGGACAAAGATTTAAAACATCTTTTTGGTTTATTACAAAAAAAAGAGCGCGAACGAGTTTTATCGCTCATGAAATTTAAACCAGAGTCAGCTGGTGGCATTATGGATATTGACGTAATTACTTTCTCGCCCGAGTTTACTGTAGCCAACTGTATCCAGCTTTTACAGCGCCTACAGCCTAATATCGAGCTACACAAAAATATTTATGTGACTGGCACCAATCACAAATTACTGGGCTATATTCGCTTAGAAGATCTTTTAATTCAAAAACCCCAGGCCATTGTCAGCTCGTTTATGCAAGCAGATGACCTGGTAATTAATGTCGGTGAAGATCAAGAGGTTGCTGCCCAAAAAATGAATCACTATCAGCTAACTTCAGCGCCGGTAGTCAGTGATGACAACGTACTGCTTGGGGTAATTCCCGCGGAAACTTTGATCGATATTATTGAAGCGGAGTCTTCCGAAGACATTTATAAAATGTCCGCGATGACGCCCATTAAGCAAACTTACTTCGAAACCCCATTTTTAAAACTTTTTTACGAACGCAGCTATATCTTAATTGCACTATTATTAATCGAATCGTTTTCCAGTATTATTTTGCAAACTTTTGAAGCTACGATTATTGGCTTAATTGCGTTTATTCCTATGCTCACTTCAGCTGGTGGTAATACTAGTAGCCAATCTTCAGCATTAGCCATTCAGGGTCTAGCTGGAGGCGAAATTACCGCTGCTAATTTTCAAAAATTCTTAAAACGGGAGCTGTTAATGGCGCTCGCTATCGCTGCCACGTTAGGCGTCACCGGCTTTATCCGCATGCAATTTAGCCCCAATTCAACGTTATTTAAAAGCTT
>DATEBN010000087.1:0-5422 GCA_035287785.1 Candidatus Babeliales bacterium | reverse complement strand
GCTAATTTTTGTTCTAATAACCGGTTACTCTCATGCGCTGCCCGTACTTGTTCTGCTAAATGTGCGCTTGATTGCTCGGCCGCTCCGGCCACACTCATTAAGGCACTGATTAATCGATCTGATGTGTGAACTGGCTCTGGTAAAACTGGGCTTTCAGAAATGGTTGCCAATTCGGTAGTACTACTCGGGGTAGTTCTAGTGCGGCGTGCTGCACCCGGTCGCACCTTACCATCTTTAGTAACTCTAGGCCAGACTGATCCACCAGCCCTGTGCATGCCGATCGCTTCCGCTACAGGCAATACGGGCTTACGTTCTCGATCCAAATCGCCACTGAATAAAGTTGCAATCTCACCGCTAAGCCCCCGGATAGCTCCAGTCGCATCTACAAAATCTCGACTTGCTAGCGGGCTAGGTGTCCGTCTTGGACTAACATCATCAGCAGAACCCGAACTAGCTGAATTATCAGTCCCAAAATTAACTACGTAAGTATTTGGACTGCTATTAGCTCCAATAGCAGCACCAGCTATAGTTGGGCTCCCTACCCGAGCATCAGCAGGAATTCCCAGGTCATCAAAAGCCGGCAGATCCAGACCCTGAATATTACTAGTTAAATTAACTAAATTTAAAGCTACTAAAAAATTTAATAAACCTAAGCTTTTCATTTTCACTCCAATACCAAAATTATAGCTTAAAACAAAATCAAATTTTCTAACCCAAGTTATATCAAAAATTTATTAGTCGAAAGCAATTTTTTTTAGTAAATTTAAATCTTAATTTCACCTACAAATTAGCTACTTAAGATCGAGATTTAAAAAACTTGGACCCAAAATTAATTAACTTAAAAAGTTTGCCACCGAGCAAAATTCGTAATTTTTCGATTATCGCGCATATCGACCATGGTAAGTCAACACTGTCCGATAGATTGCTAGAATTAACCGGCACAATCTCAGAACACACTAAAAATGAACAGGTACTCGATAAATTACAGGTTGAACGCGAGCGCGGAATTACGGTCAAAGCGCAAACGGCTTCGATGTTCTATAAGTATAAGGGCGAAGAATATCTCTTAAACTTAATTGATACACCAGGACATGTGGATTTTACTTATGAAGTTTCGCGCTCACTCTATGCTTGTCAGGGCGCTATTTTATTAGTAGATGCGGCCCAGGGTGTTCAAGCTCAAACTATGGCCAATTTTTATTTAGCTTTTGAACAAGATCTGACGATCATTCCGGTGATTAATAAAATCGATTTAGCGAATGCACAAATTGAAACTGTGCAAGCCGAAATGGAAAAGTTATTCGATTTTACCCCAGAGCAGATTTTATTAGCTTCAGCTAAGTCGCGCATTGGGATTTCGGAAATTTTAAACAGTGTGATTGAACATGTGCCAGCCCCACAAGCTGATTTAGCTGGAAAACTCAAAGCATTACTATTTGACTCTTGGTTCGACGCCTACAAAGGGATTGTATGCTTAATCGCCGTCCATGATGGAATTATGCGCAAAGGTGATCAGATTGTCTTAGCCCAATCCGGCAAACAGTATGAAGTACTCGAAATTGGTCTCATGTACCCCAATCAGACTCCTACAGATGCGCTTTATGCCGGCCAAGTAGGTTATGTGATTACCGGCATGAAACAAGTGCGCGAAGCCCGCGTCGGCGACACAATCTATCATAGCAAACAACCAGTAACACCTTTTCCGGGCTTTAAACCAGCTAAGCCAATGGTTTTCTCTGGGATCTATCCGGTAGATAATACAGAATTTGAGCTACTTCGAGATGCTATTGAAAAATTAACACTTAACGACGCCAGTGTGACGGTCGAAAAGAAAAGTTCTAACGCGTTGGGTTTAGGTTTTCGCTGTGGCTTCTTAGGGCTATTGCACATGGATGTGTTTAAACAAAGATTAGAACAAGAATACGATATTAACGTAATTATTACAGCACCCAGCGTGTTATATAAAATCAAATATACGAATGGTAAGCAAGCTGATATCGAAAACCCCTCAGAGTTCCCGGAACCAAATTATATCGACGAGATTCTCGAACCGATGATCAACGCTACGATAATCACCCCAAAACAATATCTGGGCAATATTCTAAATCTCTGTGAGAGCAAACGGGGCATGCAGGTCGAAATGTCTTTCTTGGGCGAAGAGCGCGTAATTTTAAAATATAAATTGCCCTTAAATGAAGTCGCTACTGATTTTTATGACGAACTTAAATCGTTTAGCTCGGGTTACGCCAGCTTGGATTATGAAGAAGCGGGCTACCAACCGTCCGATTTAGTCAAAATGGATATTTTATTAAATGGTACAGCGGTCGATGCGTTGTCGATTATTGTACACCGCGAAAAATCAGCTTATGTCGGCCGCGATTTAGCTGAAAAATTACGTAACGTAATCCCACGCCAGTTATTCGAAGTGGTGATTCAAGCGGCCATCGGTGCTAAAATTATTGCCCGCGAGCGTGTTGCGCCCTTACGTAAAAATGTCATTGCTAAATGTTACGGTGGTGATATTTCACGCAAACGTAAATTACTTGAAAAACAAAAAGCTGGTAAAAAACGCATGAAACAGGTCGGCAATATTGAAGTACCACAAGAAGCGTTCTTAACTATTCTTAAGAAGTAAATTATTCCTGCGCTTCTTTAAGTAAAGCCTTTTTCTCTAACAAGCGTCGCTCTAAGCTATACTCTTTATGCAGAATTATATATCTCCGCAGTTCATTTAAATCCTGGATTAAATCTTGCAGTGACCGCCCTAGCCCTTCATGCTTCCAATAAACTGCAGAGCCGATAGTTTCTAAATCTTGAATCTGCTGATCTAGATCTGCACGATACTGCATATACGGGTAATTTTCATACTTATTGCTATTAAACTTCAGCCATTGCCGCTCAACATCACGATTATGCTCTTCATGCTTCAATAAAATTTCATGATGCAATGCTTGACCTAATTGTTCACGTGACTGAGTACTAGTATTTATATTACCCATAGTGTCTATATTAATATTATCTTTACGATCTAATTTATTACTAGAGTTACTATTATCCAGCGCTTTTATTTTACTAATTAACTGTAGCTCACGGGTATATTTAGCTGTGGTATCGTCATAGGCTACACGTGCTTGATCACGATGCACCTTAATATCGGTAATTTTGTTAAAACAGCCCGTTAAAATTAATAAGGAGCTAAGTGTAAAAACAAATTTTAAGTTTTTCATAATCATAAGCTTTACCAACAAATTCAAAAACTAAGCTAAATAACTGACTAACGCGATGACACCAGTTAATAATACTGGCACTTTAACCGGCTTAAAGCCAAACCACTTATACGCAATATTCACAAAAGTTAACGTAATTAACATCGGATAACCAATATATAAAATTGGCCCACCAGTTAGTTTAATTACCATGCCAAAACCATAGATCGACAATGGCACGCAGGCCAGTAGCACTAAGATGGCCGAGCGCGCAAAACTAATTTTATTGCATAAAATATCGTGCCGTAAATACTCACTTAAAACAGCCGTCACAGCAATCGCGGTCGACAGCGAACCCATCATCACAATCACACCAATTATAGCAGCACCATAGTGACCTAGAACTCTAAACGACAATTCTCTAAATAAAATATCTGGGTCAGTACCAGCCAGACCATGACTATGAAAGGCACTTAAATAACTTAAACCAAAATAAACTACCGTGAGTAAGCTAGCACCAATTAAACCAGCTTTTAGACCAACTTTAACTAGATCGCGCATGGCGACTTTACGTTCAGAATTATCGATTTTCAAGAGATTAATCACCATCGCTGAAAAAAATATCGCGGCTAACAAGTCTAAAGTTTTATAGCCAGTTAATAGACTATCTTTAAAGATTTGCCAGTCGGTTAACATCGTTGGAACATAATCAGTAGCGTTCCAAAGACCCCAAAATACAATTACCGATAGAGCAATTAATTTAGCCGGCGAAAATATTTGGCCTAAGAGACCTACAATTTTATTTTCACGAAAGACACATAAGAAAGTTAATGTAAAAAATAATAGCGCAAAAACTAAACCGGACATCGGCGGTATAAAGGGCGCCATCATAGTATGTGATAAGGTGGTTATTCGAGGGATCGCGATCACTGGCCCGATAATTAACATACAGATTAAAATTGCAAAATTGCCTGCTTTATAACCCAAGCGTCCAAAAAACTGTTTATAGTTACCGTCGTACATTAACATGGCTACCAGCCCAATCACGGGCAAAATTACGGCGGTTAAAAGAAAGCTGCACATCCCTAACAAGTTGTGACTACCTGATTTCATACCTACTTCAATTGGATAAACTAAATTTCCAGCGCCAAAAAACATGGCAAAAACAGCTAAACCAGTTAAAACTACTTGCGACTGCAGATACTTTTTCATGCAAACTTTCTTGTTTTAATATTAGAAGCGTGATATCTGCACAAAAGTAAACGATCTAAGTTAAAATTTCAAATAATATTAGCGTAGATCTTGATTAACTGATCTAAACCCCCGGTTAGGGTCGCCAAAGTGGTGACAATCCGCACATTCACCCCGCGCCTGGCTAGTACGCTGACACGGACAACTGCAAGCCACTGGTCGATATAGTTCATGTTCGGATTTATCAATCGAGTGAGGATAGCTCAAGCAGCCAATCGCACTAAATAACTGGGTATTAATAAAAACAAGCCCACCAAAAAATAGTAGCTTAAAACTGATTAAGATTTTTACGCGCGACATCCTACAACTCCCCAATTTCTAAAATCAGCTAAGCTTTTAAATTTTTAATTTTAGCTGACAAGCTAGTTTCAGTATCTTTAAGCTCTTTTTCGGAACGTAGCTCAAGTTGTCGGGCCCGTTCTTCTAGCCCCAAAATGGTATAGTGCGTCCTAGTTTTGAATACCACGCAAACTAAATATAAAACCGCTAAGATTTTTAAAACTGCCCGCATACCCCTACCCCATTTCTAAGTTAAAACTATAAACTAGTTAGATTTTAGGAAATATAACTATAAAATTTCAATAGTTTATAAAAAACTTAAAAATAAGGGCTGGTAAACTACTGCTCGTAATGTTCTAAAACTTTACCTTGGTTATAAACAAAAGAATCGACACTATCTAGTGTGCCTAAAAACTCGCGGACCTGTGCCGCATAGCGCGGATCCTGGCTCGCCATCCCAATTGTAGCTTTCAGCCAGCCTAAAGGTGTCCCCAAATCGTAACGGATTCCAGATAATTTCACAGCAAACAGTTTTTCACCCTGCCGGATCATACTAGCGATCCCATCAGTTAACTGTAGTTCAGTCCCATGATCTTGCGCTAACAGTTCGTCTAAAGCGCCAAAAATTTTGTGTGATAAAATATATCTGCCAATTATGGCTAAATTAGAAGGCGCCGACTTCGGAT
>DATEBN010000086.1:0-3204 GCA_035287785.1 Candidatus Babeliales bacterium | reverse complement strand
AGATGCTGTCAGTTGTTATAAACTGGGCTTACTAATGGCTGATTATAATACTGGGATAAGTTATTTACGGACCACTAGAGCGGCTACGGCAGTAATTTATAATAGTACTGAAGAGTTTGTGATTGGCGGTGCTAAAATTTTACACCAGAGCAAGCAAGATCAAGTTTGTTTAGTCGCTGCAGGTATTACGCTGCACGAGGCGCTGCAAGCGTACGAGATTTTAAAATCAGCTGGTATTTTAGTAACTGTGATAGATCTATATTCGATTAAGCCCTTAGATCGTGAGTTATTAATTAATTGTGCACAACAAGCAGGGCATAAAATTATTACTATCGAAGATCATTATCTAGCTGGTGGTCTTGGTGAAGCAGTGAATTCTGCTGTGATTAATACCGGGATTAATGTACGTAATTTAGCGGTTTTAGAGTTACCTAGATCTGGTAAGCCGGCAGAGCTATTAGCACTATTTAAAATCGATGCGCCAGCAATTGTAGCAGCTGTCAGAAACTTTATAAATTAGTTAATTTTCTTCAGGCAGTTTTACTAGCTCTAAAATTTTTCCTAAAACAGCATAATGTTGGTCAATATCTAGATTTACTTCTTGAGCAATTATCTGATCATATATATACGCTGTTAGATTACGGGTATTAGCTAGTAATATTAACTGGTTAATTATTGCTTCAGGTAGAATCTCTTGTTTGAGACAAGCTTGAAATATATCTTTAGGTGGCCCGATATCTAAGTTGTGCATGACGTATAAATATTGTTTTAAAAACTTCCAGCCAGTTTCATAGGCTAATTCGAAATGTTTCACTACGTTAGTCATTAGGGCATGTTCTAGGTATGGGTCAGCGTTAGCTTGTTCAGCAAGTCTCATTTGGGTATCGATGGCATGTTCTAATGCTACATAAATTTTTTCGAAACTATTTAGTTTATTTTTTAGTTTTTCCATAGCAGCAAAAATTAGTAATTATATTTTTATAAAAGTACCTAAGCTGTAGCATATTACTAGTTGAGTGGTAGTGCAAATCGAACTTGCTTTAATTATTTCTTAAGCTGGTGCCAATGCACTTTGTTCTAATCCTGTAAGCTCGGAACTGTTATCTACCAGCTCATCAATTGCAGCTGCTTGCGCAGCCAACTTTTGGCGTTTTAAGCTTTGTTTGACAAGTGCATCAGCAAAGTTTCGGCGATGTTTACACCAGGTTTTAATTTGCGATTTATGTCTAGAGTTGTAGTAATTGAACTTACTTTTAGCTTCAATTTTATCAATGGCACTATTAAGTATCTCTGTTTCTGGCAAATACGATAGCTTATCAAGAGCTAGCTCTAAGCTGCTTTTAGCATAAGTGCTAGCAATATATGGAAATAGGTAAAGCATACCATAAAAGATCAATATAGCAGGAAGTAAAATAATTGCAGATGCTGTAGCTATACCCAATGAAGCCATGAAAGTAATTAAAGTATATTCTAAAGCATTTCTAATAATTAGTTCTATAAGAAGCAAACTAATGATTGCAATAGGTAATTTGCGTAAAACTTCTTTAGTAGCAAATGTTGGTAATATTAAAGGGGTTAGTAAAATGTAGCATATCCAGGAGACTGGTGACATGTATATAGAAAAAGCGTGTATTAGGAGATAGTTAGGAATATCAAATATTAATTCTAGACCAATAGCTTTTAGGATATTTTTGCCAGTTGAATTATTCATCATGCAAGTTTCATAGCTAATTTCACTAGCGATTAAGTTGCGTAGTTCGGGCATAGTTAATTGGTCTAATAAATTGTTGCCGATAATTAGTTTATTTTCAGATCTATCGTATCGGATAATCCAGTGTTTATACTCGGTTTTATAGTGTTCTAATTCAGAGATGGTAATTTCGGGAGTTAAAATTTTAAAATTTTGGGCGATCTTAGAGATTTCGCGATAAAGTGTCGGACAGTTATTAGCAGTAATCCTGATCTTTTCAGTTAAATTTGGCGAAATTAAATTTTGTTTAGCCCGTAACATCTGAAATTCGAGCTTTACCTGCTCCATAGGATTTTTGGTCACAGTAGCTTCTTGGTTGTTAACCGAGCTAGTGAGTGCTACTAAAGCCCCTAAAATTATAACCAATAAGTTGTTGCTAGGGGCGAGCCTAGTTATTTTAACTGGATATTGTTTAAGAAAATTATTATTTACTGGCATAATTTTAATTGTCCCTAAATTATTTCTTAAGCTGACGCCAATGCACTTTGTTCTAACCCTGTAAGCTCGGAATCGTTACCTACTAGTTTATCCATCGCGGCCGCTTGTGCAGCCAACTTTTGACGCTTTAAGCTTTGCTTAGTGATATTTTCGGCAAAGCTTCGACGATGTCTGCACCAAGATTTAAGTATCGATTTTGACTGAGATTTATGCTTGTTATTAGCTTCAATTTTATTAATGGCACTGTTAAGCAGTGCTGCATTTGGCAAATATGGCAATTTATTAAGCGCTATTTCTATATGACTCTTGGCGTAAGATTTAGCGATCCAGCTGCAAATTGGATATAGGAGGTAAGTTATAGGTAATATTACTATGGCAATGGCCAAGTTTGTAAGCGGAACAAGCATGAAATAGGATATAATCATTGGTAAACTTAGCATCACTAAAGATATTAATTGAATAACAGTATTACACTGTAAAACTGATTTAGTGGCAAAATTTGAGAACATTAGGGGTGTCAGTAAAATGTATGGAATATATAAGATTGGTAGCAGTGTGAATAGCGTATTTTGACCCATATATATTAAAATAAAGCTTATAATTGTTGCTGGAATATAAAAAATCAGATTTAAACCAATCGCTTTTAAAAAATTCCAGCCATTTGAATTACCTACCATACAAATTTCATAGCCAATTTCACTAGCAATTAAGTTACGTAGTTCAGGCATAGTTAATTGGTCTAATAAATTGTTGCCGATAATTAGTTTATTTTCAGATCTATCGTATCGAATAATCCAGTGTTTATACTCGGTTTTATAGTGTTCTAATTCAGAGATGGTAATTTCGGGAGTTAAAATTTTAAAATTTTGGGCGATTTTAGAAATTTCACGATAAAGTGTCGGACAGTTTTTAGCAGTAATCCTGATCTGTTCAGTTAAATTTGGCGAAATTAAATTTTGTTTAGCCCGTAACATCTGAAATTCGAGCTTTACCTGCTCCATAGGATTTTTGGTCAC
>DATEBN010000085.1:0-10249 GCA_035287785.1 Candidatus Babeliales bacterium | reverse complement strand
TGGGCGATCTTAAGCGATTCCTGACCAGTCATAGCGTCCAGAACTAAAATTTTATACTTGGGACTTAATGCTTGATCGATCTTAGTAATTTCCAATAACATTTGATTATCGATATGCAATCTGCCAGCTGTATCCAAAATTAAGTGTTCATAGCCATTAGTTTTATATTTTTGATAGATTTCTTGCGCAGCTAGCACCGGCTCTGTTTGACTAGTACGATAGAAGTCTACACCAATCTGCTGAGCTAAAATCTCTAACTGATCAATGGCCGCCGGCCGGTAAAAATCGACAGAGCCCAACAAAATTTTTCTAGATTTGCCCCGTTTTTGGGCTATTTGATTAATATAATGCGCTAATTTAGCGGCGGTAGTAGTTTTACCGGAACCCTGCAAGCCCACCAACATAATTACCGATGGGATCTGAAAGCTAATTGGCGTGACTACGCCACCCATAAAAGTCTGTAACCTGTCATGCACCAGTTTGGCTAGCTGCTCACCAGGTTTAAGCGACTTCTCGAGCTTTTTACCAATGATATCAGCTTGGACCTGTTTGCCAAATTCCTGGACAATCTCATAAGGCACATCGGCCTCTAAAAGTGCTTCGCGAACTTTTCCTAAGGTCTCGTTAATATTATCAGCGGTAATAGTTTTTTGATTCAATAGACCAGTAAAAATACTGGAAAACTTCTGGGTTAAAAAGTCAAACATGTGGCTAGTATAACATAAAACCCGCAGCTTTTAACTGCTATTTTAAAAAAATGAAAATTTTAACTAAAATCACGGTTAAGTAATTACAGAGGCACTGTTTAGGCACCCCTGTTATTATTAATCTTAAAATTTACTATTAAGCCTGCTCAACACTAATATTGTCGGTAATATCTAGCGATGCTTCGGTGTTGCTATTTTGCATAACAGCAATAAAAACAATTTTTTTAACTTGCTCATCAAGTGATACAGCTAACTGATCTATAATATGTATAAATTCAGGTTTAAGGGTTCTATAATAACCACAGCTATAATCTTCAAATAAATAAGACGCCAAATCTAATACGCATCTTATAACTAGCACGCCTTTGGTATTTTGTGTCAAAAGCAGACTATTATCTTGCCAAATGAATTGATTAATTTTGATAATTAATAAACATGAAACCTCGTCATCAAACGCTGCACTTCTATCAATTTTCCTTAAATAATCAATCAGTGCCTTGACGCTCTTAGCAGCTTCTAGAAACTCTTTTTCATCAAATGCAATCTGGTATTTATGTAAAAGCATACTTATAGCTGTCGCCAGCTCTGAGTTATGTGATAACCACAAATTATTCGCCGCCGCTTTAATCGCCGCAAAATCAATCTCTTTTTGATATTCTGCTTGTAAAATCCTTTCTAATGAATCGATCAGATGATCACGAACTTCTGTACTACGATCCGGTCCGAGCAACTCCGTTACTTTCGAAGCGTATGCCAATGGCAATTCGTTAGACGCTGCCACTAATGCTTTTTCATTTTTTAAGTAATTCAACAAATTTGTTACAGCCTGGTGCACACTAACGTCTGAATGCGGCTGAGTAGCGATCTCCCAATCATTTTCATCATGCTCAAAACCGCAAGCCATCTGTTTAGCTATCCCATTGGTTGCTGACAATAAAGCTATCCCTACTAATAAGTAACCTGCTAAACGTCCAAATTTAATATTTTTCATAAAAGTCCCTTATAATTTATCTGTATGTTTAGATATTATTAAAATCAAATTATTGACTATGCACGTTTGCTATATAAATAGCCAAGCGTTGCGGCTGCTGCAACCAGAGTAGCTGTAGATTTAGGATACTTTTGTAATTTGTCTCCCAAGCCATAACTAATACCATCAACTTTACCGCCTAGCTCAAACAAACAATAGCCAATACCCATGCTTAGAGCGCCTGCGAAAATAATAGTAGAAGCTGCTACATAACCTGCTACTGTAACAGTTCCGCCAACTACAGTAGCAACTGGCTCAGCAATTAGATTTAACGGGCATTTGGCAGCCTCTAAATTGGCTGTTGCCAGATTGGCTACAACTAATAGCGCCAAAGCTTTAGCAATCGATTTTAATGAAACTTGTTTTATTTTTAGATTATTTGACATAAAAAACCCCGTTTAAAACATATATTTAAAACCAAAACTTAATATATAATTCTAGCTTAGTCTAAATATTAATAGTGTAAACACCTTGTCCTAGTTCAATACAAAAGCCCATAGCACTCATATACTTTAAGTTTACGCTTTGCTATATTGATTATAACTAGCTTCCCATTGGGGGGGCAAAATACTAAAACAACAATTGGAGTACTATTTATGAAACGTTTTACTTTGTACCTAATCGCCCCATTTCTAGTCTTGGGGTGCCAGATGTTTAGTGCTGACTGCGCTCATCTTGAGGTTGGATTAGAGCTAAGCGCAATAGCCGATAAAGTTGAAGTTGAAGGCGCATCCAAATCATCGCTTTGGTCAAAATTAACATCGGGGGCTAAGCCAAAGCCACAGTTGTGGCGAGGCATTAACTTAGTCATGGCTTTCGAACGGCTGGGGTTAGAGGTACCGGATATTGATGCAAGTGCGCGCTCGGCCTATAATATTCGGGAGGTTTTGAACGCTGTGGATAAATCGATCTGCAGAGAATTAGTCCACAAAAAAATGGTAGAGGGACTGAATCGTGAGAATTTTCCGGCATTTAATACCCTGAAAAAACGTTATTTTGATGCTGTGCCGGATATTTTACACGCAAAGTACGGTGCC
This sequence comes from Candidatus Babeliales bacterium, assembly GCA_035287785.1. GTDB lineage: Bacteria > Babelota > Babeliae > Babelales > JABDEC01 > CANKVQ01. The sequence continues at coordinate 7,475 of DATEBN010000085.1, read as the reverse complement.
GAAGCTGAGCCGTATATTACTGAAATTTATCGTGCGCGTAAAGCATTCGAAGCTGAGCATAACAATGATTTGTTAGTTATGCGTTAACTAACGCTGATTAGGTGATTGTGATCTAAGGGGGGAAATCTAACAAATCAACCGGTAATAGTCACTATACCTGGGATATCTTAGAAAAATCACAAATTTAACACGTTCTTAGGTAATTAGCACCTAGTTATGCGTATATTTTGCTCAGTAGCAACTATAAAATTATCAGTAATATCACTCTTATGCTTAGCCAATAAATTACTGATGATGCTAATTTTAGTTGCTGCCTTCCAATCATGTAAGCGTAACAAAACAACACCAGAGTGAGCTGCGCTGTCCCGAAAAATTAGTTCGCCAAAATCTTTATCCATAGTAATTAAAATACGCTTTTCCTTCTGGGCCAATGCTAAAACATCGATATCTCGCACACTGGGTGCGATCTCGGCTATAGCCAATGAGTCATAGCCCTGTACGCGTAACCAACGATGAACTTTTAAACTAACGCACTCGTCAATCAAAAATCTCATGTCTAAACACCCGTTATTAAGGGTACAAATTCAAGATCGTCTAACGCGTTCTGAGCAAATAACAAACAAGCCTGGATATCTTCTCTAGTAACCCGCGGGTACTCTTCTATAATCGCTTCAGGGGAAAAATTCTGCGCTAATAAACCAAGAATGTGTTGCACAGTAATCCGTGTCCCTCTGATAGTGGGCTTTCCGACCATGATTTCCGGATCTAGCACGATCCTATTTAACAAATTTTTCATCTATTATCTTTCTTTGGTGATAATTATTAATTAATTCCAAATTAACTGATCGCCGACCTGTAGTCCATATTTTTCAGCTGTGCCCTGGTTTAATTCTAGCGCATACCGAATTTTATCTTGGCTGGGGACTGGATTCAGATCGTGCGGTTTAATTTGAGAAATCTGAGTAATTTTACGATTTTGATCGATATAAATTAAATCTAACGGAATTAGAGTATTTTTACCCCAGAAAGAGCCCATTTGAGGGGTCGCAAAAATAAATAGCATACCCTGCTTTTCTGGTAAAAATTTACGATATGACAAACCATAAGCTTGTTTGGCTACTGTATCAGCTATTTCAACTTGCAACGCTAATTTAGGCTGACGATTTTTAACAGCTTTACTAGAAAAAATATTTAGCACAGTAGTATTAATACTATTAGTATGGTTAGCACTATGAATCACAGCTGTATTAGCACCAGCAACTCGCGCATTCGGGTTTTTAGTGTTAACTTGTGCTAATAAACCTAAGTTGCCAAAAAAAATTATCAGAACTAAAATAACTAGATTTGTGCCCCTCGACATGCTTCGGGGTGAGCGGGAATACGTTTTCGGGTGATTAATTTGCATACCGTTACTGCCTCATATATATTTAACTTAAATTTATTTAATTTAGATTTAAAATTCTGCTCAGCTAATTACAAGCATTTTATGCTCAGCTGCGAAAAGTGCTATTATGTCTCGTACTCCCGAAAAAACTATTCAATATCCTAAAACGCTCTTGATTGGTGTGCAAACGCCGTATAATCAACATCTAGATCTAGATGCGTATCTGGCCGAGTTCGAAAATTTAGCCAAAAGTAACGGTGTAATTGCTGAAAAAACTATGGTCGTAAAATTACGCGAAATTAATTCGGCTACTTTTTTTACGACTGGTAAATTAGAAGAGATTAAACAGCTGTGCGCTGAACTAAAAATCGCAGAAGTGATTATCTCTGAAACTTTAAACGCTCAACAAGAGCGTAATTTAGACCGCGCGCTAGATTGTAAAATTATTGATCGCACGCGCTTAATTTTGGAAATTTTTAACAGATCTGCACTCACGGCTGAAGGGCAGCTGCAAGTCCAAGTTGCTTATTTGCAGTTTCTAAAATCACGCTTATCCGGCAAAGGGATTCACTTATCGCAACAGCTAGGTATGATCGGTACCCGTGGTCCTGGTGAAACTGCTAAAGAACGTGAAACGCAGCACATCGAAGAGATGATCTTAAAACTGAAACGCCGGATTAATAAAACTCATCAAGTGCGTGAAACACAGCGTAAACAAAGATTGCGCAGCGACGAGCCGTTAATTTGCTTAATTGGTTATACTAACTCTGGTAAATCTACCATCTTAAATAGCTTAACTAATAGTACTGTACTGGCTGAAGATAAACTGTTTGCCACGCTCGATACAACTTCCAGAGAGCTATTTATTGATCACAAAAAAATTGGGATTATCTCAGATACGGTCGGCTTTATTCAACAGTTGCCCCACAAATTGATCGAGGCTTTTAAAGCCACACTTTCAGAATTGCAACATGCAGATTTATTATTATTAGTCACTGATATTGCTGACAAAAATTGGAAGCAGCATATTCAGACAGTGCTTAGTATTTTAGAAGAACTAAAAGTTCAAGATAAAAAAATATTATATGTATTTAATAAAGCGGATAAATTAACTGACGAAGAATTAACTGGCTTAACTACGCAAATTGGTGCTTATAGCCCCTATGTAGTAGTTTCAGCTAAAACTAAAGTCGGTTTAGAGCCCTTAAGTAAAGAGCTGGCTACTTGGTTTAAGCAAAAATAATTTCAAAAGAGAGCTCTAATGGCAGCGGTGAATTTTCAAGAATTTTTGAGTCAGCAACTAAATCCAGCACAAGCTGCAGCGGTGACAACTACTAAAGGCGTGTTGCTAATTATCGCCGGCGCCGGTTCTGGCAAAACCCGCGTAATCACGGCTAGAATTGCTAATTTAATTTTAAACGAACAAGTTTCTGCCAACTCTATTCTCGCGCTAACTTTTACTAATAAAGCCGCGCAAGAAATGCGTGAACGAGTCACGCACTTTTTAACCCAAGAATTACCAGAATTTAATATTAATAATCCTGACTCTAGAACTATTTTACCATTCGTGGGTACGTTTCATGCTTACTGTTTACAGTTATTAAAAAAACATGCCCATTTACTAGCAACCCCTAATTTTACGATCTTAGACAGCGAAGATCAGGAAAAATTAATGAGTCGCATCTTAAAGACCCATAATTTACAAAAAACTTTAAATAATCACACGGCACTCTATAGTATTTCGCAGCTTAAAAATAACCCGACTAAATTTCAAGATGCCCAAAATTCAAATTTAAATACCCCGCATAACTCTCAGCGCTATAAGCTATTGCAAGAGTTATTACAGATTTATGAGACTGAGAAACGCATTAGCCACTGTTTAGATTTTGATGATCTATTGCTAGAAACTTTAAAACTGTTTGATAACCCAGAATTTAAACAAAATTTTCAACACCGCATTAAACATATTCTAATCGACGAGTACCAAGATACTAGTTTAGTACAACATCAGTTGTTGCAAAAAATGGCGCTTAATCCAGTGGGCGAAATCGCCGCTGATTCGATCTGTATCGTCGGTGATGAAGATCAATCGATCTATTCTTGGCGCGGCGCAACTGTCGATAATATCGTAAATTTCAGACATGAGTTTCAAGATACTAAAGTCATTAAAATCGAACAAAATTATCGCTCCGTAGCACCGATTTTAGCAGTTGCTAATAGCGTGATTAAACATAATCAAAATCGTAATCCCAAAAATTTATGGTCCACTCGCACTGCTCAAGAGCGTGTTTTTAAAGCTACTTGCTTATCTAGTCAACGTGAAGCAGAACTGATTACTAATCTCGTACGTGAAAATTACACTAAAAATAGTTCGATCGCCGTATTATATCGCACGCACTCGCAATCACGTGCGATCGAAGAAGCTTTAATTAAAAACAATTTACCGTATCAGATTATTGGTGGCATTAGATTTTATGAACGTAAAGAGATTAAAGATCTATTAGCTTATTTAAAATTACTGGTTAACCCGTTTGATAGAATTTCACTGGAGCGCATAATTAATTGCCCACCGCGCAAACTAGGCGAAAAATTCTGGGATCTATTAATCGAAAAATGGCAAACTGAACCATTATTAAATTTTAAAGAGTTGATTCAGCTGCTCTTAAAATCAGGCGAATTAACTAACCAACGTCAAACGGCACTAACAGATTTTTTAAATTTATTTAATAACTTAAATAGTAGTTCGCAGCCCAGCAGTGCCATCGCAATTTTTGTAAATCAAATTGGTTACTACAGTTATTTAAAGGACAGTTATGAAACGCGCGAAGCGGACGACAAAGCTAATAATATCAAAGAGTTGATTCGAGCGGCTGAGTTTTTTGAGCATCAAGCAGTCACAAAATCTACCGGATCAACCTCAAGCGACAGTAAACTTGCTTCTGTTTTAACTTTTTTAGAAGAAATTGCCCTACTGCAAGAAAAATTGCACAATAACGACCAGGCTAAAACTCAACAAGTAGCTTTAATGACACTGCACGCTGCTAAAGGCTTAGAGTTTGATACAGTGGTCATCGCTGGCCTAGAAGAGGGCTTATTACCAAGCACGCGCTCACTGAATGACCCTTCTGCTATTGAAGAAGAACGTCGGCTATTTTATGTAGGTATTACACGTGCGCGCGAAAAGTTAATTCTAACGCACTGCTTATATCGTTATCTCTATGGCCAAACCAACGAATCTGTAATTTCACGTTTCCTAAAAGAGATCCCGGTTAGCTTATATCAAGACTATGCGCAACCGGAACATGTCATGCAATACCTGGGTGCTCATAAAACTAATTTACAAGCTAGTAAAAATTATTACTCAGAAACTTATATACCAAAAAACAGTAATAATAATTTAGTTTCTGAGACCAAAAATTTACAACCCCAAAATCCAGTGTTATTTAAACTATATACACCGGTACAACATAGTAAATTTGGCATTGGGTTAGTTCAAAAATGTGAACAACGTGGCTCACAACAAGTCTCAGTCACGGTAAAATTTAAGTCTGGTGTGACTAAAGAAATCGATGCTAAATTTTTAACAAAAATTTAAAATATTTTCGTGTAAAATCGACCAGACTGAAATCACTGAGATTACGGTTAAAATAAGCGCTAAAAACACGGCCAGCTTATTGTGCCGCATCCGCAATAATAAATTTCTTTGATTCATAATCATTCGATTTGCCATCTACTTACTCCTTTAGTTTTAACTGAGCTAGCGTAGCAGAATCAAAATATAAACCAAAAGTTTTTTAATTAATAATAATCTAAGTGCATAGCAGCACGTACTTCTTGCATGGTATTGGCAGCAATTTCACGCACTTGCTCTGTACCAGTTTTTAATATTTGCCAGACTTGCGCAGGATCTTTAGCCAACTCTAGCCTACGGTTTCTAATAGGCTCCAAGAACTGATTTAATTGCTCGAATAAGTACTGCTTAACTTTGACATCACCCAAACCACCACGTTGATAGTGCGCCTTGAGTTCTGAAATTTCAGCTTGATTTTGACCGAAAATATCTAAATATTCAAAAACTGTATTGCCTTCTAGATTACCTGGATCAGTCACTTTTAGGTGTAACGGGTCAGTGTACATACGCATGATCTTTTGGCGTAAACTATCGACATCATCTGACAAAAAAATGGCGTTGCCTAAAGATTTGCTCATTTTATTTTGCCCGTCAATTCCAGATAATCTAGCACTACCAGCTTTAGGTACTAACGCTTGCACTTCGGGAAACACTGAAGTCTTATAGATGCGATTAAAGCTGCGTGCAATTTCATTAGTCTGTTCAATCATGGGTAACTGATCTGCACCAACTGGTACCATCGTCGCTTTTACGATCATGATATCAGCCGCTTGACTCACAGGATAAACAAAAAAACCGGCGGGAATACTCTCACCAAAATTTTTCTGTTTAATCTCAGTTTTAACAGTCGGATTTCTTTGTAGCCTGCCAATAGTCACTAAATTTAAGAAAAAAACTGTGAGCTCTGCAATCTCAGGAATTTGTGACTGAATAAAAATTGTTGCTAGCTGAGGGTCAATTCCAACTGCTAAATAATCTAATGCTACTTCAAAAATATTATGCCGCACTACTTCTGGACGATCGTAATTGTCAGTTAAAGCTTGCACATCAGCCAGCATGATATACTGGGGGTACTTACCCTGTAATTCTAGTCGTTTAGCCAATGAGCCAACATAATGGCCTAAGTGTAACGATCCGGTCGGCCGATCACCAGTTAAAATTATTTCTTTAAATTGCATAGATTTAATTTCGAATCTTTTAATTATTAAATACCTGAATTCTAGCCAAATAATAGTCACTAAAATCAATTTTATTTAGCTTACAAAAATTATCGTAAATAATAACCTACTAGTACGATATTTTTAATTTATTTTTTTAAATAGATTGTTTATTTTGTTTTTTACTTACAGGATTTAGCTATGAAACCTGTAAAATTAAAAATAATTATAATTTTAAGCTTAAGCGCTGGGGCAATTTTTAATACCAAAAGTTTATTTAGCGCTGATATTAGTAAAGTTCGTGCTAGTCGTACTATCGGTGGTGGTAGCGGTAGCGCTAGTAGTTATGGACCAAGACCTGGTACCCGTGCTTATTATCGTGAAATGGGCCGCAATGACTCGGGAACACCATCACGAGCTAATTTAATCGAGCAAACTGCTGAATTACACACATTTTTAGCTGCTACTGTAACTGGCGCACTATTTGTCACGCCAAAACGGGCTGAAAAAAAATTTATTCCTTATGATTGGCTATTAACAGTAGTAACAGACCCACGATGCTCCCCTGCAGGTGGTACACCTACTAAACATTTAGAAATACCGGCAGATTTTTTTAGCAACTATTGTGCTATAGCAAGTGATAAACGGAGCGGCGAACGGGATTTCGTACCTGAAGATGCAGATGCGTCGATTAATCCCTTTTCTGACAAATATAGATTTCTAACGACTGGTCGCCATTATGATACTTATGCGCCAATCATAAATACTGTAGATCCAGCACTAGCTGATACTCTAGCAGCACCATTTAAAGCAACTAGCGTTACAACAGCGCCGCCATTTAGTGCGGCTTGGCTAAAAGCACTGAGAACTAAAGCTAGCACTAAAGCACCGCCGATCCACTGTCCCCGCCCTGCTCCACCGTCGCCTCCGCTAGCTACTGCTACACCAATTACAAATCCGCCACTTCTATATGTGCTAGCTGCTACTGAGCGCCCCTGCCGACACGAACTAGCAACTGCGGCGAATGCCATGGCGCGCTTAGAAGAATTCAGAAAACTGACGCCACTCCGAAAACGGCGCGCCCTAAAAAGGTCTTAATCTTGTTTAAAATGTCCATTATTACGCTGCGCAAGTTCTAATACTGCTCTAAATGTCAAACATGCTCCTACAGCTACTCCAGCCACACCAACACAGCAACAAGCTACGCCATTCTCAAATTGTTTTTTTTCACGCGCCCTACGCCCTGCCCTTGTTTCTAGTATAAAACCGCTCAAGCCGCGCGTTCTGCTTCTTAATTCTTCTG